>NZ_JBFBDY010000456.1:0-5159 GCF_040683475.1 Kitasatospora sp. NPDC093558
CGAGAACCCGGGCTTCGGTCGGGGCCGGACGGTGCGCCGAAGCCGGTCTGGACGTACGAGGCGATCGGTGCGCTGAACGCCCCTCCGCTGGTGACCGGCGGCACGGTGCTGCTCGGCGGCGACTCGGTGTTCGCGCTGGACAGCGCCACCGGCAAGGAGCGGTGGCGGGTCCGGGACGCGAGCACGTACCAACTGGCCGCGGCCCACGGCACGGCGTTCTTCACCGTCGCCGGGGACCTGGTCGGCTACGACCTGACGTCCGGGGCACAGCGCTGGAGGTACACCGCCACCGCCACCGCGCCGACCCAGCTGCTCGGCGCCGACGACCACGGCGTCTACACGCTGGCCGACCGCGGCGCCAACCTGCGCGGGGTGGCCGGCTTCAGCCCGGAGACGGGGGCGGCGTCCTGGTTCTCCGAGCGGCGGACGGCGCCCGAACCGGGCGTGAGCTCGCTGACCGCGCCCGACCACGTGCTCTACGGCGACGACAAGGGGAACCTGGTCTGCCGCAGCACCGCCGACGGCCGCGAGCTGTGGTCGGTGAGCACGGGGTCCCCGCTCGGCCACCCGATGTGCTGCGACGGGGAGCGGGTCTACTGCGCGTACCGGCAGCGCGGGCTGCAGGCCGTGCGGCTCGCCGACGGCAAGCAGCTCTGGTCCGTCGAGCCACCGGCGGACGGGCAGAGCGCCTACACCCCGCCGACCGTCTCGGGCGGGGTGGTCTACGCGACCTCGGCCGACACCGACGTCCACGCGTTCCGCGCGAACAGCGGTGAGAAGCTGTGGAGTTGCGGACTCCCGGAGGGCACGGCCGCCCCGGTGCAGGCCCAGGTGGTCGCCGGCACGCTCGTCGTGCCGACCGGCGGCGCCACCGGGCTCTACGCGATCGACACCGCCACGGGCCGGATCCGGTGGAACTTCCGGCCCGGCTCCGACTCCTCGCACGACTGGCTGCTGACCACCGACGGACACCGCCTGATCGCCCAACACGGCGCCACGGTGTACGCGTTGCCGGTGACATAGCCTGACTCTGCGCGATCGGCAGCTCGGGTCGAGCTGTGGTCGGCAGGGTCTTATCATAAAGCTTGACTGAATTTTCAGTCAGTGCAACAGTACTGGTCAGAAGCTATGCACGTGCCGTATCCGGCCCGACAGGTGTCCACCGCCCGGCCTCGGCAGCCACGGCGGACCGGTCAGTCACCCGACCACAAGCGGTCACGCAGAGCTACGATACCGCCTCAGGAAGGACGACTGTGCAGGTCACCCCCGACGACACCACCCCCGCCCCGACGGCCCACCGCAGACCCCGACGCCACTGGCGGTTCGCCGTCGTCCTGGCGGTGGTCGTCGCGCTGTGCGGAACCGGGATCGGGCTGTACCTCAACGAGCGCAACACCCGCGAGCAGACCCGGGAGCTGGTCGTCCCCCCGGCGCCCGACTGGATCGAACTCGACGTCACCGCCCAGGACGTGGACCCGGCGGCCCAACAGCTGTCCCTGTACGTCACCCCCATACCCCACGGCAAGTTCGCCGCGGGCCCCGATTCCCAGGCCTTCGGCCGCTCGGTGGAGATCACCGCCACCGGCTCCCCCAAGACCGTCATCCGGGCGGCCGAGGGCGACACCGCGACGCCCCAGCTCGTCCACGCCGGGATGTACGGCGGCACCGTCACCGACTACCCGTTCGACCGCTTCCACATGGAGGTCGGCTTCAGCGCCACCAGTGGGTCCGCGGCCGTGCCGGTGGGCGTCGTCTTCACCGACACCGACCCGTTCTTCGTCCTGCGCCCACAAGCCACCACCTCCGGCACCACCGCCGCCACCACCTCCGGCACGACCGCGGGCACCAGCACCGGCACCGTGACGCTCGACGCGAAGATCACCCGGTCCCGCAGCACCTTCATCCTCGCCTGGTTCATGATCGCCGCCATGTGGGCCCTCGCCCTGGCCGTCCTCGGCGCGGCCGAGGTGCTCTACCGCAAGCGCGAAGGGCTGGTCTGGCCCTCCCTGGGCTGGATGGCCGCGAGCCTGTTCGCCCTGATCGGCATGCGCAACGCCGCCCCCGGATCGCCGCCGATCGGATCGCTGATGGACTACCTCGCGTTCTTCTGGGCCGAGGGCATCATCGCCGCCAGCCTGGCGTGCACCGTCCTGTCCGGCATCCGCACCGAGCACCGGCTGCGCCGCGAACGGGAACGCGAGGCAGCCGCCGACAGCTAGCCGTGGCCGGGGGGCCGGCGAGGCTTCGCGGGTAGCGTGGGCCGCGATCGCTTACCAGTCCTGGAGGTTGACGATGCCATCGACGGTCGACTCGTTCCGCACGCCCGACGGCATCACGCTCGGGGTCGAGCACTTCGGCGATCCGGCGGCGCCGCTGGTGCTGCTCGTGGGCGCCACGACCATGCTCTCCTGGCCCGACGAACTCTGCCGGGCGCTCGCCCGCGGACTCGACGGCCGGCCGGCGCACCTGGCGGGCATCGGCGTCGGCGGGATGGTCGCCCAGGTCGCCGCGCTCGACCACCCGGAGGCGTTCGCGGCGCTCACCCTCGCCGGGACCCGGCCCGTCGCACCGGGCCCGGTCGACGACGACCTGCCCGACCACGACCCGGCGACGAGGGAGCAGCGGTTCGCGCTCCCCCTGCCCGACTGGTCCGACCGCACCGCCGTGGCGGAGTACGCCGCCGCCGGCGCACGGATCCGCGGCGACGACCCCACCACGGCACGCGCGACCGCCGAGCGCATCTTCGACCGCACGCCGGGCACCGGGCCCGCGGTCCAGATGGCGAACCAGCTGGGCATGGTGTTCGCCAGGCTCGACTGCACACCGCGCTGGCGCGAGCGCCTGGGCGAGCTCACGCTGCCGACGCTGGTGGTACACGGCCGTCGCAACCCGTTCTTCCCGCTCGGCAACGGCGAGGCCCTCGCCCGCGAGATCCCCGGCGCACACCTGCTCGTCCTCGACCAGGCCGCGACGACGATCCCCGACACCGCCACCGCCGAGGTCGCCGCGGCAATGCTCGCGCTGTAGGCCGCCGTTGAGCGGACGGATCAGAGGCGCGCGAGCGCCCAGGACAGCAGTCCCGTTGCCGCCGCCAGGGCCACGAGCGCGAACCAGACGTAGCCGCTGGTGCCCAGGTACGGGTCGTACGGGTCGTACGGGGTCTTGGGCGAGACCACGATGGTCGTGAAGGATCCCAGCGGCAGCGGGTTGCTGCCGGAGGCGTTGCTCACCGTGGCCTGGTAGGTGCGGTCGTCGAGGTGGTACCGGACGATCGGGCGCAGGTAGAACTCGTCGGCCCGGTCGCCCGGCCGTTTGTCGTAGTCGACGACCTCGGCCTGCAGGCGGACGCCCTCGCTGCGGACCCGCCGGTAGTCGGCGTTCACGTCCAGCGCGTACTTCACCATCCGCATCGTCATGACGAGAACGAACAGCGCAACCGTTCCAATCAAGTGAGCAGGAGTGGGTCTTGGACCCAGGTCTGATCACTGCGTGCATCCCGAACGGTGTTGGATGCCCGGCTGGTCGCCCGCGTTCTCGTGGTCCCCGTCCGGCTGCGTGCATCGTGTGCACGGTCCGTGGCGGGGTGGCGGGTTTCCTCGCGCCCCCGGGTTCCCGATGGGGCCTGGACGGTCCGATGCCCGCGACGATCACTCCGGTCGTCGTGGGGCGGTGCCGTCCGTCGCCGGATCGGGTGTCCGAGGGCGCGTCGCCCGATGGCGACAGCGGCGCTGTCGTGTCGGGTGGTCCTGCGTCGTGGGGTTGCGAGTGGCTTCCGCCAGTGCTGCGTGCCCCACTGGGAGGTGTAGGCGGGATCGACCGCAACGATGACCAGGTCCAGCTCGGCGGCCATGGAGACGAGACGGGCGCGGAGTCTGCCGGTGGGGATGCCGGAGATCAGCTGGCGGAACCGCTTGCGGCGGCCGTGCTTCTCCCGGGTGGTCTCTGCGGTGAAGTCCAGGTTCTCCAGGCCGATCGCCCTTACACCGCAGCGCTTCGCCCAGTGCAGCAAGCGGGAGACGGCGTGGCGGACCTGGGCGTCGCGGTGGGTGGCGGTACCGGTCAGGTCGTAGAAGAACCGGCGGGGTTCGCCGACCGGGTTGCCGTGGACATCCAGCTGCCAGCACGCGAAGTGGTCGGCGTTGGTGTCCACGCCGACCATCCCGGCCGCCCGGGCCGTGGCCAGCGGCGCGGTCTTCACGACGGGGCGGGTCCAGGAGGCATCCAGGTACCAGCGCCCCCGCTCCACGTCCAGGTGAATGCGGTACGCCACCGCCCGGTTGGCCTCGATGCGGTCGGCCCACTCGGCGCCCCGGTGCGCGAACGCCACCCTCGCGGCGAGAACGTACCGGCCGTGCTTCGCGTTCGCCAGATCGGCGAGCGCGGCCGGCAGCTTGATCGACACCTCGCCGTCCGGGGCGACACGGATCGTCTCGTTGCCGAACCGCTTGCCGGACTCCCCGTCCGCGGACAGGAACCAGCGGGCGCTCTCCCACCTCTCCCGCCACCGGGCTTCGGTCAGGTCCGCGGCGTCGAGGTTGTGCCGGGTGTTCAGCAGCTTCCGCCCGCCGCGCACCACATGCACGACGCCGTTGTCGCGGTCGGCGGCGACAGCGGCGCGTCGCTCCTCGAGAACGTGCAGGCGCCGGGTCTTGTGGAACCACTCGTGCTTGGAGCGGTAGCCGCCCGGCTGTCGCCTGCCACCCTTCTCGCCGATCGGCAGGGACAGCCGATGGGAGATCGTCCTGATACCGGCGTCCAACGAGTCCAGGTACGCGCCCTGCCCGCGACGCGACAGCGCCCACTGGTCGTGCGTGGCCTTGGTGACGCTCCCGGCCCAGCGCGACGACGACCGCACGGTCAGGTCACGTTTACGGGCGGCCCACGTCTCGCTGCAGTGGTCCAGGCCGTCCGCGCAGCGCGCCTTCAGGTCCTTCGACGCCAGAGCCCCCATATGCCCGCCGACCAGCCGCAGCACCCTCTCGTCCTCGGGCGTGAGGCCCTTGAGACGGTCACGGACCGACACACCCGACGGTCCAAGTGAAACGAACGGCGCGTCGATCCGCCGCAGCGGCTTCCTCTGTGACCCAGCCACGCCAACCCCCTCCCAGCCAGTGCCACCACCCTGGCACACACCACTGACACTGGAGAACTACCGCGGC
>NZ_JBFBDY010000457.1:0-5141 GCF_040683475.1 Kitasatospora sp. NPDC093558
GCCCACCCACCCACGCCTCTCCTCCGAGAGGGGACGGGGCCGCTTGTCCCCGGGGCCCCGCGGTGCCCCCGGCCCGGTAAATGCCGGGACCTGCGCCCTGCCCGCGGCTACGCTCGGCCGCATGAGCGAGCCCACGTACACCGCCCCGGACTACCCGGACGTCGCCGCCCTCCGCCCGTTCGAGCTCGCGTTCCCGGGCCCGCTCCGCGACGCCCTGGTCGCGGCCGTCCTCAGCGGCGCCAAGACCACCACCACCGGTCTCCTCGCCGACTACGAGCACGCCGGCGATCCTCTGCCCCAGCCCGGCGGGCGCAGCGCGGTGATCGACTCCGCAGGCCGGGCCGTCGCCGTGATCGAGACCACGGACGTCCGTGTGGTCCCGCTCGCCGACGTGGATCTGCAGCACGCCATCGACGAAGGCGAGGGCTACGCCACCGTGGCCCACTGGCGCTCGACCCACGAGCGCTTCTGGCGCAGCCCGGAGATGCTCGCCGCCCTCGGTGACCCGGGTTTCACCGTGGACGACCGCACCCCCGTGGTCCTGGAGCGCTTCCGTATGCTGACGGCCTTCCGCTGACCGGGGCCGCTCCCGCGGGGGCCGGCCGCGTCCGGCCGCGCCCCCGCCGGGCGGCTCGTGGCGTCAGCGCCGGACCGGGCTGTTCTCCTTTCGCATCGACTTGGTGATCGCCTTCCACTTCTTCAGCCGCGCCGAGGCGAGCCGGGCGTCCGACCGGGACGCGATCCACTCGTTCTCGCGCTGGAGCTTGCGGTAGCTCTCCCACCGCCGCTGTGGCAGCGTGCCGTCCTCGAGCGCGGCCCGGACGGCGCAGCCGGGCTCGGTGTGGTGGCCGCAGTCGTGGAAGCGGCAGTCCTCGGCGAGGTCGGCGATGTCGGCGAAGGCCAGGTCGACGCCTTCGCCGCCGTAGAGGCCGACTTCGCGCAGCCCGGGGGTGTCGATCAGCACGCCACCGCCGGGCAGGGCTATGAGTTCGCGGGTGGTGGTGGTGTGGCGCCCCTTCTGGTCGACGTCGCGGGCGGCTTGGACGGCCATGACGTCGGTGCCGGCGAGGGCGTTGGTGAGGGTGGATTTGCCGACGCCGGACTGCCCGATGAGGGCGGTGGTGCCGGGGGTGCAGGCGCGGAGGACGTCCATGCCTTCGCCGGTCTCGGCGCTGACGACGAGGACGGTGACGCCGGGTGCGACGCCTTCGACGTCGGCGCGGATGAATTCGGCGTCGTCGACGAGGTCGGCCTTGGTGAGGACGACGACGGGTTCGGCGCCGGACTCCCAGGCGAGGGCGAGGAAGCGTTCGATCCGGCCGAGGTCGGGGTCGGCGGCGAGGGAGGAGGCGATCAGGACGGTGTCGACGTTGGCCGCGAGGACCTGGCCGTCGGAGCGCTTGCCGGCGACCTTGCGGATGATCGCGGTGGTGCGCGGCAGCAGCGCCGTGACGGCGGCCATCGGCTGGGCGTGGAGGTCGACGGCGGCCCAGTCGCCGGTGCACGGGCAGTTGATCATGTCGGCGTCGCCGACCGGCCGGGTGTCGAGCCGGACGGTACGCGCTTCGCCCGTGTCGGGGTCGGCCAGGACGGCGTCGCACTGGCCGCGGTCGACGCGGACGATGCGGGCCGGGACGAGGCCGGCTTCGGCGAGCGGGGTGAACAGGTCCGCGAGCTCCGCCGTCCAGCCGTAGCCGGACAGCACATCGGCGGGAGCGACGGACTCAGCGGAGGAGGAAGACGGGTACGACGGAACGGAGGCAGCGTTGAACAACGCGGTGGGCCCTTCGGGAGGAGATGATCCCGGCGGGCTGCGGCTGGCTCGGAACGTCAGCCGGCGGCCGGGAAAAGGAGGTGAACGCGAGTGCTGCCCAGGGCAGCTATCGGGGCAACGACGGCCATGGGGTCCACCTCCTGCTCTCTACTCCTCGGGCGGCCAGTGAAGGCCCCCGAACTGGACGGGAGAAACGCTAGCGAAGAACGGTGTCCACGCCAACAGGTTTTTGACCTGCGGAAATGCTCGCAGGTAGCAGGAAGGCGGGATCAGCCGCCGTACCGGTGCTTGAGGTTGGGGTCGTCCAGCCACCAGGGCCGCATCCCCGTCTCTTCTTCCTCCTCGCGCCCCTCCGCCCGGGCCTGGGCCGCCGCCGCCTCGAAGCGGGCGTCCAGTTCGGCGTCCACGGCCTTGATCTCCTCGCGCCCCTGCACCACCATGCGCCGCACGAGGGCGGCCAGGAACGGCAGTCCGACGAGGTCCCCCAGGACCCAGAAGGCGTTGCCGCCCCACGTCTGGTCCTGCGCGAGGCTCGGCCCCCAGGGCCGTCCGAGGGCGACGTAGTAGTGCTCGGCGACGAGGTGGCCGCCGTAGATGAGCACGATCCCGAGCCCCGCGTCGAAGATCACCTCGGCGAAGGTGATGAACAGCCCGACCAGGTGCGGGTACTCGTGCCCGACGGGGTCGATCTGGAGCCGCGGCCAGAAGTAGGCGAGGCCGAGCAGCACGAGCGCCAGGTGCAGCACGACGTTCCCGGTGCCGCTGGAGACCGACCATTCGTACCAGGGCGTGAAGTAGAGGAGCCACGGCGGCGCCATCAGCAGCGCGGTCGAGACGGCCGGGAACATCAGCACCTTGGACGGCCGGCTGCGCAGCGCCCGCAGGATCCGCTCGCGCCGGTGCTCGGGTGCGGCGCGGACGAGGAGGGAGACCGGCGCGCCGAGCGCGAGCAGCAGCGGGACGACCATGAGCAGCAGGACGACCTGGACGGCCCGGTCGGTGAAGAGGATGCGGTCGTAGACGCCGAGGCCCGAGCAGGTGGACCAGATCCACAGGAGCAGCCCGCCGAGGAAGGCCGCGGTGCGGCTGGGCTGCCAGCGTTCGCCGCCGGTCCGGTGGACGGCGCGCACGGCGAGGAGGTACCAGGCGCCGAGGAGGACGGAGAGGCCGAGGACGAGGGGTTCGGCGGTCCACGAGGTGGCGAGGTCGGACCACTGCCAGGCCGGCGGCCCGTTGTAGCCGAGCGCCTGCACCGGGCCGTCCATCGGTCCGTGCATCGGTCCGCCCACCTCGTCCCACCTCGTTCACGCCGTGCTGTCGCGGGCCCCGTGCCCGGGGTGGGCGAAGGGGTGCGCCGACGTCCGTACGCGGTGTCCGGCGCTCCGCCATGATGGCCGGTCGGCCGTGGATCACCGCGGCCAGGGGTCCTCTCTATACCCCACCCTGAACAAGACTTTGCCAAACCATGTCAAAGCTTTGCCAGGGCAAAGTTTTGGCCCCGTTCCGTCCCGTTGTGCAACCGGCGGAGGGATACGTTCGTCTGGCAGGATGCACCGTCGGCATACCGGCCACGTGGGTGACAACAAGGGGACGACAAGGGTGCAAAGCACTGCACGCGGCGAGGGCCGCCGGCTGGCGGCGCGCCACCGCAACATCGAGCTGGGCCTGCTGGCCCTCGCGGTGGCCGTCTGTGTGGCGGGACACATCGACGCCGGCCTGGCGCTGACCGGCAAGATGCCGCCGAACCTGCTGATGCGCCTGCTGCCCCTGGTCGGGCTGGTGGGCGCGGCGCACATGGCGGTGCGCCGGTTCGCCCCGTACGCGGACCCGCTGATCCTGCCGCTCGGGGTGTTCCTGACCGGCTTCGGGCTGATGCTGCTGGACCGGCTGGACATCTCCTACGCGGCGGCGCACGCCAAGAAGGGCGACTTCCAGAAGCTCCCGGCCGCGCCGTCGCAGTTCATGTGGGTGTTCATCGCCGTCCTGGTGTCGCTCGCGCTGGTGGTCTTCATCAAGCACCACCGGTTCTTCCAGCGCTACGTCTACATCCTGATGGCGGGGGCGCTCGTGCTCCTGGCCGCGCCCGCGTTCTTCCCCGGGCGCCCCGAGGACTTCGGCGCCAAGCGCTGGATCCGCCTGTTCGGGCTCTCCTTCGAGCCGGACGAGTTCGTCAAGGTCGCGATCACGATCTTCTTCGCGGGCTACCTGATGGCCTCGCGGGACGCACTGGCGCTGGCCGGCCGCAAGATCTGGGGGATGACCCTGCCGCGCGGGCGGCACGCCGGGCCGGTGCTGGCGATCTGGGTGATGAGCCTGCTGGTGCTGATCTTCGAGCGCGACCTCGGCACCTCGCTGATCTTCTTCGGCATCTTCGTCGTGATGCTGTACGTCGCGACCGAACGCACCAGCTGGGTGGTGCTCGGCCTGCTGATGGCGGTCGGCGGCGCGGCGGTGGTCGGCACCCTGGAGCCGCACGTGCACGGGCGCGTCGAGGCGTGGCTGCACCCGCTGGACATCTACAAGCCGGTGCACGACAAGGCGATCATCTCCGACCAGCCGGCCGAGGCGCTGTTCAGCCTGGGCACCGGGCACCTGACCGGGACGGGCCTCGGCTCCGGCCGGCCGTGGCTGATCGGCTTCGCCGGGCGCAGCGACTTCGTCTTCACGACGATCGGCGAGGAACTGGGCCTGGCCGGGGTGACGGCGGTCCTGCTGGTGTACCTGCTGCTGGTGCAGCGGGGGCTGCGGACGGCGGTCGGGCTGACGGACCCGTTCGGGAAGCTGCTGGCGACGGGTCTGTCGACGGCGCTGGCGCTGCAGGTGTTCGTGGTCGTCGGCGGGGTGAGCGGCCTGGTGCCGCTGACCGGCAAGGCGCTGCCGTTCCTGGCGGCGGGTGGTTCGTCGCTGCTGGCGAACTGGCTGACGGTGGCCCTGCTGATCAAGCTGAGCGATTCGGCGGGACGGACGGCGCTGGAGCCGGCGCTGCCGAGCACGGACTTCCCGGCGCAGGTGGCCGCGAAGCGCCCGGCGCAGGCCGACCAGGCGGCGGGCCAGGCACCCGGCCAGAGCGCGGGCCAGGCGCCGGGCCGGACGCCCGCGCACGGCACGCCGTCGGAGCCCGAGCCGTCGCCCGGGGCGGGCCCGCAGCAGGCCGGTCACCCGGGCGCGGTGGCGGACTTCCCGACGGCCCCCGGCTACGGGGTGGCGCCGGATCCGTCCCGGCCGGGGGGCACCCTGGGCGGCGGCTTCCAGACGCCGGCGCACCCGTCCGGCCCGTACCCGCCGAACCAGAACCCGGCGTCCGCCTGACAGACCGCCGCGACCACCCGGGCCGACGAGAACCACCAGCACCCGGACGACCCGCGGC
>NZ_JBFBDY010000458.1:0-5131 GCF_040683475.1 Kitasatospora sp. NPDC093558
TCCGCGTCCGCCTCGTCGCCGTGCGGGGTGAACAGCCGCAGCCCCCAGACGCGGGGCGCCAGGAGCCGGTGCGCGGGGTGCGGGCGGAGGGCGGCGAGCAGGACGCGGTGGCGGAGCTCGTCGTACACCGGGTCGTCGTCGACGCTGTCGGTCGGATCGGCGCGGCGGGTCCAGCGGGACGGCAGCGCGCGCTGGACGGCGGTGTGCGCGGCGAGCACCCGGCTGTGCCGGTCCCGGTCGGCGGGCAGCGCGAGGTACGCGAGCCGGGCCAGCCGCCGGTAGTGGCGCACCAGCGCGGCCTCGGCCTGCGCCACCGGGTGCCGGGACGGCTGGGCGGTGCCGTCTGTCGGTCCTGCCAACGGGCCCTCCCCGGAGCCGTCGTCGTGTCGTCGTGGACGGTTCAACGAGTTGATCATGTGATGGTTGCGCCGTCCGGGGCGGCGGTTGGGTGCGCGGGGGCCGAGGTCCGGTGTGGCCCTTGGAGGTGTTGACTCCGCGTTCGGGGTTCGAGGTTTGGCGTGGCCTCTGGAGGTGTTGACTCCGCGTTCGGTGCGGAGGGCCGTAGGTCCCACCCGTTCGGCCCCTTGGCCCCTGGCGATCGCCGCCCCCGGGGGCCATGCTGCGGGTACCGGCCGGAAGGAACCGGCCGGAGAAGCCCGTTGGACGAGGTGAACCGGCGTTGCGGCATGCCACCGTCGAATCAGTGATGACCAGCCCGGTGGTCCGGGTCGCGCCCGAGACCGGCTTCCGGGAGATCGTCGCGCTGCTGACCGACTACGACATCACCGGTGTGCCGGTGGTCGACGCCGACGGCCGGCCGCTGGGCGTTGTCTCCGAGGCGGACCTGCTGCGCACCCTCGCCGCCCAGGAGGACACCGGCAGCCTGCTGCCCGCGCCGGAGTCGGCGCACGCGGGCCTGGGTGGGGCGGCCACGGCGGCGGACCTGATGACGACCCAGCCGGTCTGCACCACGCCCGGCACCAGCGTGGTCGCGGCGGCCAGGCTGATGAGCCGGCACGGGCTCAAGCGCCTGCCGGTGCTGGACGACGACGGCCGGGTGATCGGCATGGTGAGCCGCGGGGACCTCCTGCGGGTGTTCCTGCGCGAGGACCGGGTGATCCGGCGGGAGATCGTCGAGGAGGTGCTCGGGCGGATCGACGGCGTCAGCCCGGCCGAGATCGGCGTCGAGGTGGAGCAGGGCCGGGTGGTGCTCAGCGGCACCGTGCCCGAGCCGCACCTCGTGCCGATCGTGCTGAACCTGTGCCGCTCGGTGGACGGCGTGGTGTCGGTGACCGACCGGCTCGGCTCCGGGGGCGCGACCGCGCCCGTGGGTTGAGGGTTCACCGTCAACTCCGGCTGGGAAAGCTGGAGTTGACGGTGCCCGTGGGATGGGCCCGGAAGGCTCGGTTCACCTCCGCATACTGCGGAGCGTATCGGGTAACTCACTCTGTGTGCCCGGCGGCTGGACTGCCGGGTCGGCGGAGCACCGGGGAGGCGGCCGTGGCAGTCGTGTTCGACGCGGACTTCACTTCGACCAGGCAGTGGGTCGCCGGGCGCAGCAGCGCCTATCCCCGGATGGGGCCGACCAACCGGAGCGACCACAAACTCGACTACCTCAGCCGCGCGTACTGCCCCGGGGGCGTGTTCACGGCCACCCGCCGGCACGCCGGCGGGCTGTGGACGTGCAGCCTGCTGACCACCGAGGGCAGCCCCGAGGCCTTCCAGGTCCGCACCGGGGACGAGCTGTCGGCGCTCGTCACGCTGCCCGTCGACGTCGGCGCGTGGCCGTCGATCTGGACCTGGCGGGACGGCGGCAACGAGGTGGACGTCTTCGAGTACCACCCGGATCACCCGGACCTCCTGGAGGTCTCCAACCACGTCCGCGGCGGCTTCCGGTACTGGCACGGCGAGGGCAGCGGCATCGCCCCGGGCGCGACCTTCGGGCTGCGGGTGCTGCTCGGCGCGCACTCGGTGGACTGGTACGTCGGGAACGAGCTCGTGTACGCGGACCTGCACGGGGTCGGCCCCGGGTGGCACGCGTACCTGATCGTCAACCTGTCGGTGGCGGACGGGGTCTACCATGACCGTCCGTTGATCGGCGGGCCGGACCGGCTCAGCTGGGTGTGCCACAGCCTCGTCGTGGAGAGATGATCCGGCTTGCCCGGGCCTGCGACGCCTAGGGCGGGAACGTGGCGGTGATCGGGCCGCGCGGGCCGGAACGCTGGAACCAGACGACCCGGCGGTGCGGGCCGATGTGCGCGGGGTGCGTCACGTAGAGGTCGTCGCGCGGGGCGCTCTCGTTGCCCGGTGCCAGGGCCGCGTCCACCGCGTCGGCGGCGATCGCGTTCAGCAGGGCGTGGGCGGTGGCCTCGGCGGCGGCCGGGGCGATGGCGAGGGCGGTGAGCTCGGCCCACAGCGCGGCGGAGACGTACGAGATCGGCGAGTGGCCGAGCGTCGGGTGCGGGCGGCCGTCGGTGTGGCGGCGGAGCGCCCCGGCGGCGACGAGCTGCTCGGCGGAGCGCTCGCCGGCCGGTGCGTGGTGGTTCATGGGCCGAACGCTACCCCGGCCTGCGGCGCGGGTGTCGCCGGAACGTTTTCTCACGCTTTCTTCAGCACACTCCGGGGGTCCGTGGGCGCACGATGGTGGTACTGGCGACAGTCCCTCGACAGGCCCGTCCGGGCCGGAGGAGGAGGTCCCGATGAGGCACTGGCACGGGTGGCACGGGTACGGACACCACGGGCTGAGCGGCTGGGGCATCGGCCTGATGGTCCTGCTGATGCTGTTGGTCCTGATGCTGCTGGTGCTCGCCGCCGTCGCCCTGTCCCGGTACGTCTCGCGCTCGCACCGGCCGCTGCCGCAGGGTGCGGCGGCGGTGGGTCCGCCGCGGGCGGCCGCGGGGCCGAACCCGGAGCAGCTGCTCGCGGAGCGGTTCGCGCGCGGGGAGATCGACGCGGACGAGTACCGGCTCAGATTGGACACGCTGCGGTCCGTGAACGGGCCGGGGCCAGGGCCGGGGTCGGGTCCGGGCGGCTGAGGGGGCACGGCCAGGGCCCGCCGCATCGGGGGTGTGCGGCGGGCCCTGGAGCTGCGCTGCGGCGATCGGCCGCGGTCTGTCGCTGTCGTGACGACCGTCGTGACTACTCGACGACGAGCTCGACCGGGATGTTGCCGCGGGTGGCGCGGGAGTACGGGCAGACCTCGTGCGCCTGCTTGACGAGCAGCTCGCCGTTCTCGCCCGCGAGCGACTCGGGCAGCTCGACGCGCAGCACGACGGCGAGGCCGAAGCCGGCGCCGTCCTTGCCGATGGAGACCTCGGCGGTCACCGAGACCTCGCTGGTGTCGACCCGGGCCTGGCGGCCGACCAGGCCGAGCGCGCTGGCGAAGCAGGCCGCGTAGCCGGCGGCGAACAGCTGCTCCGGGTTGGTGCCCTGCCCGCTGCCGCCGAGCGCGGGCGGCATCGCCAGGGCGAGGTCCAGCTGGCCGTCGGAGCTGACGGCGCGGCCCTCACGGCCGTTCGCGGTGGCGGCTGCGGTGTAGAGCGCGTCCATGGTGCGTTCCCTCCTGCTGAAACTGCTGATCCTGCTGGGTTCGGTGTTCGTGTCGCGGGGCCCGGCGAGGTCTTGTGGGCCTCGCTGCGGGGTCTCGCTGATGACAAGTAGAGCACGCAATTCAATTGCGCACAACTCAATCGCGCGGACTCGATCGGTACCATGGGTGCATGACCACGTCTCCCGCACACCCCGCCGCGTCGGACGAGCGCCTGCTCCGCCTCGATCAGCAGATCTGCTTCTCGCTGAACGCGGCCTCGCGCGCCTTCGGCGGCGTCTACCGGGTGCTGCTCAAGGACCTCGGGCTCACCTACCCGCAGTACCTCGTCATGCTCGTGCTCTGGGAGGACGGCGAACTGCCGGTCAAGCGGATCGGCGAGCGCCTGCGGCTGGACTCCGGCACCCTCTCGCCGCTGCTCAAGCGGCTGGAGGCGGCCGGTCTGGTGCGCCGCGAGCGCAGCCCCGAGGACGAGCGGTCGGTGACCGTCGCGCTCACCCCGGAGGGCGTCGCGCTGCGCGAACGCGCCGGGCAGGTGCCGCGCCGGCTGCTCACGGCGACCGGGATGCCCGTCGAGGACCTCGCCGCGCTGCGCGTCCTGCTGGACCAGGTGACCGCGGCGCTGGACTCGGCGGCGGTCGAGCCAGTCGAGTAGGCGTGGGCCGGGTTGGGTCGGGTCGGGATGGGTCGGGATGGCTGGGTAGGGCGCGTCGAGTAGGCCGGCATGCCGTCGGTCAAGTCGGCCGACCCGGGAGTGTGATCTGCGTCACTCCAATGTCGACCCTGTAGGCCGGAAGGGCCGGAACCGGCAGGTCAGCGCGGGTGTCCGGAAGTGAACGGAAGCGGTCGATTATTGCCCGCCGCTTCGGGTCAACAACCCGCCGCTCCGGGACGGTTACACCACGAGCCCCGACGGGGCCGTCGGCGTGCCATCCGGTGGGCCGGCCGACCGACTCACCGAAAAGGGGAAGCGCGTGCCGACCACCCCCGGGCCGGGCGAGGAGCACGACGTGCGGACGGATCCGCTCGACGGCCTGCCGGCCGACTTCGAGGCCTTCTTCACCCGCGAGAACCCCGGCTACCTGCGGTACGCGCAGCAGCGGCTGCGCCACCGCGAGGACGCGCAGGACGCCGTCCAGAACGCCGGCGCCGCGCTGTACCAGAACTGGCGCCGCGCCCTGGCCAGCGCCGATCCGCAGGCCTTCGCGTTCAAGATCCTCAAGGACGCGATCGTGGACGTCCTGCGCGAGCGCCACCGCGCCGAGCGCAAGCGGCTCCGGGTGATCGCCCAGCGCCGCCCCGACACCAGCCAGGACGAGCTGGAGGAGCTCGCCGAACTCGACGCCCTGGACTGGGCGATGGACGAGCTCGCGCGCAGCGCCCCGGTCCAGGCCGACGTCGTCCGGCTGCGCCAGGCGGGCCTCTCCTACCCGGACATCGGCCGCGCGCTCGGCATCGCGCACACCACCGCCCGCACCTACTACAGCCTCGGGCGCCGGCACCTGGAGTACCTGCTGGAGAACGCGAGCGGCGGCGAGTCGGGCGAGGGGCGGGCGGCCGAATGAAGCTCGGCGACCTGCTGCG
>NZ_JBFBDY010000459.1:0-5123 GCF_040683475.1 Kitasatospora sp. NPDC093558
CGATCAGTTCCGACCGGGAAGCGGTGGTGTCCGATCCCGGTAGTGCATGCTGTGTGGCGCTTCTGCCATGTTCGACGCCCCGGCGCTCTCGGCGGCCGGCGACGCGCGGATCGTCAACGTGTCGTCCTCGCTGCACCGCACCGCGTCGATGAACTGGTCGGACCCGCACCGGGTGAAGAAGTACTCGCGGGTCGCCGCGTACGCGCAGTCGCAGCTCGCGCTGACCATGGCGACCGCCGACATGGCCCCGGCCGGCTCCGGCATCACCGCCGTGAGCCTCAACCCGGGCCTGTGCGACACCGCGCTGCTGCCGCTGTACGGGCGGGTCGGTGCCCCGGCGGCGGAGGGCGCGGCGGCCGTCGTCCGGCTCTGCCTGCCCGAGGCGGTCGTCGCCAACGGCGCCTACTTCGACGGCGGCGTCATCGCGCCGACCGCGCAGGCCGTCCAGGAGGAGCGCTCGCTCAAGCGCCTGGCCAAGCTCGCCGACCAGCTGGTCGGCCGGGCCGTCTGAACCACACCAACCCGAAGCCCAGGACCCGCAGCCCAGGAGAAGGAGCACGATGTCCAAGCGCGCCCGCAAGAAGAAGGCCCGGCGGAAGAAGAAGGCCAACCACGGCCGCAAGCCCGCGTAAACCCACCCGGCCTCGGCACGGCTTCACGCCCCGCCGAGGCCGGCCTCCTCCAGGTCGAGGTCGCGCTGGAGGAGGCGAAGGGTGGTGTCACTGATGCGGTGTTCCTCGTAGAGGCGGCGCAGTTCGGCGTTTTGGACGGCGATGACCTCACGCCGCAGCTGGCGGTGGGCGGCGTCGGCGGTGGTGCCGTCGGGGGTCTCGGGGGTGCGGTCGAGGCGGGCGGTGAGGCTGCGGCGCACCCGGTCGACGGCGGTCTGCGGTACGGCCTCCAGCTCGGCCAGGTTCTCGACGTGGTCGAGGGCGGCGCGGTTGAGTTCGTCGCGGGCGTCGTCCTCCTCGCGGGCGGTGTGCTCCGGTTCGAGGGCGAGTCCGGAGCGGTTGACCACGGCGGCCAGGGTGAGGCCCTGGACGACCAGGGTGAACACGACGACCGAGGTGGTGAGGACGAGGACGAGCGGGCGTCCGGAGAGCGGGGTGCCGTCGTCGGCGAGGAGCGGGATCGACAGCGCGGCGGCCAGCGGCATGACGCCCCGGGTGCCGGCCCAGGTGACCACCCCGGCGACCCGCCAGGACAGCCGGCCGCGGGTCGGCTTGACCGCGCGGGTCAGCGGCAGGGTCCAGAGCACGCGGACGGCGATCAGCAGGGCGGCCAGGGCGAGCGCCTGGAGCGGCCACCAGCCGGTGCCGGCGGGCAGGTCCCGGACCAGGGCGGGCAGTTCCAGGCCGACGACACTGAACACGACGCTCTCCAGCAGGAACACCACGACGGCGTAGACGGCGTGGAGCTGGAGGCGGATGTGGGCGTCGGTGAGCCGGTGGCCGGAGCGGCCGAGCAGGACGCCGGCGACCACGACGGAGGTGACGCCCGAGGTGTGCGCGGACTCCGCCAGCACGTAGGCCGCGTACGGGGTGACCAGGGCGATGACGGTCTCCAGGACCGGGTCGGTGGTGCGGCGGCGGATCAGCCAGACCAGGCCGGCGACGACGGCGCCGATGACGCTGCCGCCACCGCCGAGCAGCAGCAGTTCCCCGCCGGCGCCGGGCAGGTCCACGGTGCCGCCGACGGCGACGGCTATGCCGATGGCGACCTTGAAGAGGACGAGCGACGTGGCGTCGTTGAACAGGCTCTCGGCCTGGACGAGCACCTGGACCCGGCTCGGGAGCGCCAGGCGCCGCCCGAGCGCGGTGACGGCCACCGGGTCGGTGCTGGACAGCACGGCCCCCAGGACGAACGCCATCGCGGGCGGCAGCCCGGCGACGGCGACGGCCGCGAAGCCCACGGCGGCGGCGGAGGCGAAGACGAGGCCGAAGGAGAGGATCGTCACCGGGCGCCACACGGCGCGCAGGTCACGGAGGGAGAGTTCCTCGGCGGAGGAGTAGAGCAGCGGCGGCAGCACCACCAGGGCGATGGCCTGCGGTGGCACGTGCAGCGCGGGCACCCCGGGTATCAGCGCGACCCCGATGCCAGCCAGCACCAGCAGCGAGGGAGCGGGTATGCGCCACCGCCGGGCGAAGGTGGCCACACTCGTGGCCAGAACCACCAGAACGAGAACGATCCCCACGGCGTGCATCTGCAGAAACGACCCATCGCAACCACCGGGGTCGCCGCCGCCCGATCGCTGCAGTCGTCCCCCGAGCCGACCAGACTTCCCGGCACACCGCTGGTCATTTTATCGGGTCTTTTGCGGGGCGGGCAGGGGGTGGGCGCTCTTCTCGTCGTCACGACCGCAGGTCAGCGCACGCGGCCGCGGGGCTTCAGCGGGATGGCGGGGAGTTCGGGGGCGGGCAGGCGGTCGCCCGGGTAGCCCTGGACGGCGCCGAAGCGGTCGGAGCCGCGCTGCCACTCCTCGCGGGCCCGGGCGATGTCCTCGTTCGACCGCCCGATGAAGTTCCACCACATCACGATCTCCTCCTCGAAGGGCGGGCCGCCGATCAGGACCGTGCGGGCCGTCTCGTCGCTCGTGTTGGCGAGGGTGAGGGTGGTGGATCCGGGGGCCAGGTAGCCGAGTTCGGCCGGGCGCAGCGGGGTGGCCGCCAGGGTGACGTCGCCGTGGTCGACGAGGAGGGCGTGCTCGAAGGCGGGGTCGACGGCGAGGGTGAGGGTCGCGTGCGGGCGGATCGTGAGTTCGGCGCCGAGCAGCGGGGTGAAGGTGGGGACGGGGGAGGTGTCGCCGGCGAGGGTGCCGAGGAAGACGCGGGCCTCGCCGCCGTCCAGGGCGACGGGCTGCGGCACGTGGTGGTGGAAGTCGCGTGCGGTGTGGCGGTGTTGTTCCGGGAGGGCCACCCACAGCTGGACGCCGTGCAGGACGGTGGTCGCGGGGGTCGAGACCTCGGAGTGGCTGATGCCGTGTCCGCCGGTCATCAGGTTGAGCTCGCCGGGGCGGACGTACGCGTGGATGCCGAGGCTGTCGCGGTGTTCGATCTCGCCGCTGAACAGCCAGCTGACGGTCTGGAGCCCGGTGTGGGGGTGCGGGGCGACGTCCATCCCGCCGGTGTCGGTGACGTCGTCGGGGCCGTAGTGGTCGACGAAGCACCAGGCGCCGATGAGCGTGCGGGCGCGCTGCGGCAGGGTCCGGCGTACGGTCATCGCGCGCGGGCCGCCGAGCGGCACGTCGCGGGCGGGCAGGACCTCCACCAGGGGGCCGGACTCCCGGGTTTCGGCGTGTGCGTCGGCAGGACCGGTGCCGGTGGTGGTCACGATGGGCTCCCCGCTGCCAAAAAGTTCTGGCAAAGAAGTTTTATGTTCAACTATTATGGCATGGCGCAGTGCCGCCCGACAGTGAAACGTCCAGGGAGTTCCCGTGAGCGATGTGACAACGACCGTGACCGCCGCCCCCGCACGTCGACGGGTGTTCGTCGACAAGCAGACCCCCGCCGCCTTCCGCGCGATGCGGGCGACCGCCGACGCGGCCGGCGAGGCCGCCGCGGAGGCCGGGCTGGACCGGCGGCTGGTGGAGCTCGTCAACCTGCGCGTCTCCCAGATCAACGGCTGCCCCTACTGCCTCGACGTGCACACCACGGCGGCCCTGGAGGCCGGCGAGACCACCCAGCGGCTCGGCGTTCTCCCGGCCTGGCGCGACACCCGGCTGTTCACCCCGCAGGAACGCGCCGCCCTCGCCCTGGCGGAGGCCACCACCACCCCGGCGGACGCGGCCCTACAGGAGGAGGCCTACGCCGCCGCGCGCGAGGCCCTGACGGACGAGCAGATCTCCGCCGTGATCTGGGTGGCCATCGCGATCAACGCCTTCAACCGCGTCTCCATCCTGAGCAAGCACCCGGTGCGCCCGGCTCCGACGCGGTAGCGCGGGTCGACGCCCGCTCGGCCTGTCTCGCCATGGTCACGGTGTCTCGGGAGCGCCGGGAGTGCTCGGCGGCACCGGGTCCGGGGGTGCGGCCGGTGCCATCTTGAGCCAGCCAGGCAGGAGCGCGTCCACCGCCGGCAGCGCCATGACGCGGGTGATCGCGGCTGCGACGGCGAGCGCCACACCCAGGCCCGGCAGGGCCGAGGACACGCCGGTGGTGTGGACGAGGACGGGCAGGCCTGCAGCGAGTCCGAGCACCGTCTGGAAGATCGTGCGGATGGTGCGACGCAGCGAGTCGGACATCGGGGTCTCCTCAGGAAGTCGCGGGAGTCGCGGGAGTCGGGCCAGGGGCAGGGGCAGGGGCAGCCGGTGCAGGGGCAGCCGGAGCCGGGCCGGTCGTGACGTGCATGTCCACCCCGGCCGCCAGCGCCTTCGCCACGGCGGCCTCGATCGCGGCCGTGACGGTGGCCGTGTCGACGCCACTCGCGTGGTCGAGCAGGGTCTTCATCACCGCGGCCTGCGCCGCGATCTGGGCCTGCGTCGCGGCGAGCTGCAGCTGGATCGGATTGGCGGCGGCGAGCAGCCACTGCGCCGGGACGACGGCATCCGCCCCGGTCTTCTGCCGCCAGTCCGCGGTGACGTTCGGCAGGGCGTGCTCCCAGACCTGCTGAGGCAGCGACCGGAGCAGGGTCCGGATGCCGTCCGCGTCGTCGTCCCTGTAGTGGACGGCGTAGGCGATCACGTCGCGGACGGGCTGACTGCTGACCGCGTTGGCGGCTTCCTCGCGGATCATCGCGCGGAGCTGCTCCTCGGTGTACGGCATGTCGTCCTCCTGCAGTATCGGGGTGCGGCCGGGCATCCACTGCCCGTAGTCGGCGGCGGTGGCCTCGTTGCGGTCGCATTCGACCCGGCCGATGGTGATCGATCCGCCCTGGCGCAGCTGTGCGCGCGGGTCCCAGAGGCCGCCGGACCAGGCGCTGGTCTGCCAGTAGAAGGTGACGAGCCCGGAGGCGGCGGCGCCCTGGACGACGTGCAGGCCGCCGTAGACACCCGTTCGCGCCGGACCGAGGACGCTCGCAACGCCCGCGAAGTACGGCTCGACGTCGGCCCACGAGGTGTCGGTGTCGTCGGCGAAGTTGATCGGCCGGTCCGCGGGCTTGCCGCAGGCCGCGGCCTGCGCTGCCGCATC
>NZ_JBFBDY010000460.1:0-5121 GCF_040683475.1 Kitasatospora sp. NPDC093558
CCGCCGGTGCGCCGGGCGGTAGAGCTACCGTCGTGACGCACCCCAGCCCGCCGGACAGACTGCTCGCCGAGGCCCGGTGGGACCTGCTCCCCGGGCATCCGTGGGCGGGCCTGGCCCGCGTCCCCGCCGGAGACGTCCGCCGGGTCGCGATCGACGGCCGCGAGTGCCGCACCAAGGCCGGGCTGCTCACCGCCTGGGCGCGCGCCCTCGACTTCCCGTCCTACTTCGGCCACAACTGGGACGCGTTCGAGGAGTGCCTGGGGGACGTCCTGCACCCCGACGGGGATCCGGACCGGCCGCCGTCCCGGCTGCTCGTCGTCCTCGGCGACGCGGACGAACTCCTCGCCGACGCGCCGGAGGCCGAACTCACCACGCTGCTGCGGATCCTGGACGCCGCCGCCGTCGACCACCTGCTCGCCGTGCTGTTCGCGGCCCACGACCCGTCCGCCACCGCGTACCGGCTCCGGGTGGCGGCCCGCGCACTGTGACGGGCCGGGCGGGACGGTGATCAACTGGCCGGTCCTGCACCGCAATTCGGCCAGTTCACCCGGCAGTCGCGACCAGTGCGCCGGAAAGCGGCGCACCGGACGTCCGACGTGGCTAGGGTCCGGCGTCATGACCCTTGACGTTGAGGTCGTCCGGGAGACGACCGACGAGCTGGTGGCCGCCTTCGCCGGCCTGCTCCCGCAGCTGTCCGGTTCGGCCAAGCCGCTGGACCACGCGGCGCTGGCCCACCTGGTGGCCTGCGACTCCAACACGCTGCTGATCGCCCGCCTCGACGGGGCGATCGTCGGCACGCTCACCCTCGTGCTGTCCCCGCTGCCGTCCGGCCTGCGGGCGCGGATCGAGGACGTCGTCGTCGACTCGGCGACGCGCGGCAAGGGCGTCGGCGCGGCCCTGACCGACGAGGCCGTGCGCTTGGCCCGGGAAGCGGGCGCCCGGACCCTCGACCTGACCTCCCGGCCGTCCCGCGAGGCCGCGAACCGCCTCTACGAGCGGGCCGGCTTCCAGGCCCGCGACTCGAAGGTCTACCGCTACGCGGGTTAGGGCGCCCGGGCGTGGGAAGTCGGCCGGTCCGACTTCCCACGCAGCAGCGGCCACCGCGCCACAGGCGAAGGGCCAGGAGAGCAGACCGACAGGCGTAGGACCAATAGCCGATGGCCCTCCGGCCCGCGCCCGGGTGGAATGGGCGGATGGATCACGCGCCACGCCCCGGGCAGCCGCACGCCGGCCTCACCGCCGCCCAGCGGTCCGCCTACCTCGACCGCATCGCCCTCCCCGACCCCGGCGCGCCCTCCCCGGAGGCGCTCGCCCGGCTCCAGCTCGCGCACCTGCGGGCCGTCCCGTTCGAGAACCTGAGCATCCACCTCGGCGAGCCCGTCGTCCTCGATCCGGACGCGCTGGTGGCGAAGGTCGTGACCGCCCGCCGCGGCGGCTTCTGCTACGAACTCAACGGCCTCTTCGCCGAGTTGCTCGCCTCGCTCGGCTACCGGGTGAGCCTGCTGGCCGCCCGGGTCTTCGACGGCGAGCGGCCGGGGCCGCCGTTCGACCACCTCGCGCTGCGGGTGGACCTGGACGAGCCGTGGCTGGTCGACGTCGGCTTCGGCCGCTTCAGCCGCGCCCCGCTGCGGCTCGACGAGCGCGGCGGACAGGCCGACGCCCACGGCACGTTCACCTTCGCCCCGATCGGCGGGCACGGCGACCTGGACGTCCTGCTGGACGGCAGGCCGCAGTACCGCCTGGGCCTGCGCCCGTACGAGCTCGCCGACTTCGCCCCGACCTGCTGGTGGCAGACCACCTCGCCGGACTCGGTCTTCACCCGCTCGACGACCTGCTCGGTGCTCACCGCCGACGGCGGCCGGACGACCATCGCCGGCGACCGCCTGATCACCACCACCCCGGCCGGCGGGCGCACCGAGGTGCCGCTCGCCGCCGACGAGGCCCTGGCGGCCTACCGCACCCACTTCGGGATCACGCTGGACCGCCTCCCGAGCCCCCCGCAGCCGCCGCGCTGAGCGGGCCATCGCCGACGGGACGCCCCCCTCACGTCGAACCGGCCCCCGCGCTGCGTGCCAGTGCCACGGCCGCGTCGAGCCGGGCCACCTCCGCCGCGTCCAGCGTGGGGTTCGCCGCGCGGCGGGCCCGGGCGGCGACGAGGTCGCCGGGACCGCCCACGTGCCGGACCAGCGATGCCAGGACGGCCCGGGCGGCGGGCGCCAGGTCGGCGGGCAGCGTGAGCGCGACCTCGGCCATGATCAGCGCCGACATCCCCGTGTCCAGCGCGGGCGGGCCCTCGGCGGCCGTCGCCCAGTCGATCACAACCGGCCCGCGCGGTGTCATCAGCACGTTCTCCGGGTGCAGGTCGAGGTGCAGGACCCGGTGCGCCGGATCGGCGCCCGTCCGGGCCGGGAGGGCGTGCAGCCGCCGCAGCAGCCCGGCCAGCAGTTCGCCGGCCGTCCCGGGCGCGAGCTCGCCCGCCACGAGGGCGTCGGCCATGGTCGGGCCCGTCAGCCGTTCCAGGACGAGCTCGCCGGGCGCCGCCCCGGCGCTCGCCGCGGGCACCGGGTAGCCGTGCTCCGCGAGGTGCCGCAGCACGGCGAGTTCGCCGGACGCGTCGCTGCCGTCGCGGTACCGGCGCAGCACCCGGTGGTCGTCCAGGGCGAACACGTCCGCCGTCCGCCCGCGCCCCAGCAGCGGCCCGGTGCCGCTTCGTTCGTCCACGCGGGGCAGGGTAGCGCCGGGCCTGGCCGTTCGGGCCGGAATCGCACAATCACTCCGGGTGTCCGCGCGGTCGCCGTAGGCTCTCATGGCGCGGCCGAGCCGCGAACAACTCCACTCTCCGCCAAGGTGGTTCACCGATGGAGCAGCCGATGGAAGCGATGGGGCAGGGCCTCGACGACGCCGAGGTGACGTACGAGCAGGTCGCGGTGGTCTCCCTCGCGGCGGGCGAGCCGGCCAATCCGGCGCGCGTCCCGGTCCGCATCTCGCGCGAGGCGATGACGGTCAAGCGCGTGGCGAGCTACTGGGTGCGCTGGGACGAGCGGCGCGGCCCGGACGACATCCGCCACCACGCGCGGTGGGTCCCCGACGAGGAGTACGTCCGCCCGGAGGCGGGGAGCCCGGACGGCACGCTGACGGTCACCGTCGCCGCGTACTGGACGTACCGGGCGGACGGGCGCCCGCGGCGGCGCACCAGCGAGACCGTGGTGGCCTTCCGCCCCGGGGAGACCGAGCACGAGCTGGTCCTCGAACGCCCCGACCCGCACCACCCGGCCGCCCTCGCGGTGCACCTGACGGACGCCCGCTGGGTGGACGGCGGCCGCGGCCGGGAGATCCACTACGGCTACTCGGGCCCGACCGAGGCCGGGGGTGCCGACGACGGCGAGGGGGAGTGGCTGGTCCGCTTCCCGGAGTACGTGACCGGCCTCCAGTCGGTCACCCGCTAGGCGGCGGCCCGGGCACGGCGGCCCGGGCGCCCTCGCGCAGGCCGATCCTGCGGGCGGGGACGCCGGCCCAGATCTCGCCGGGGCCGGTCGAGCGGGTGAGCACCGCGTTGGCGCCGACGATCGTGCCCGCGCCGACGGTCAGCACGCCCTCCTTGCACACCACCTTGGCGCCCGCGCACAGCACCGCGCCGTCCCCGACGACGACCCGCCGCATCGCGCTGCGCTCCTGCGGCACCCACGGGTCGGCCCGGCCGATCGTCACGCCGTTGTAGAGCGTCACGCCGGCGCCGAGGGTGGTGTACGGGTGCAGGACGGTGCCGAAGCCGCGGTGGAACACCGTCAGTCCGGGGCCGATCTCGCAGGCGGCCGGCACTTCCATCCCGTAGAGCGCGAGCGCCTCCTGGACCAGGCGGCCCAGGAGGCGGTGGCGGCGGCGGTAGATCAGCGCGGTGACGAGTGACATCCACCCATTGTCTTCACGCGACTACCACGAGTCACGCAACCGCGAGTCGCGCACGTCCGTCCGCTACTTGACGTCCGGCACGGCGGTGTCGTTCTTGAAGGCGTCGAACACCTGCTTGGCCTTGGCGTTGTCCCACTTCACCGCCGACTCACCGGTGTTGGTGCGGTAGTCGGGGTTGGCGATCGGGATGGTCATCGACTTGCCGCTGCCGCCGTTGACGTCCTTCATCGCGAGGAAGAGCGAGCCGAGGTCGGTCAGGCCGCTGTCGTTGTCGACGATCAGGGTGCCGAGGCCGGCGTCGACCAGCGGGTAGAAGGTGAACGGGTTGAGCACCGTGCCAGGGGAGGCCGCCTGGTGGGCCAGGGCGGAGAGGAACTTCTGCTGGTTGCGCATCCGGCCGAGGTCCTGGTCGGCCATCTGGTGGCGCTGGCGGACGAAGGCGAGGGCCTGGGTGCCGTTGAGGGTCTGGTCGCCGGCCTTGAGGTCGAGGCCGGAGTCCCGGTCCTTGATGTCCTGGTCGATGTGCAGCTGCACGCCGCCGACCGCGTCGACGATGCCGACGAAGCCGGAGAAGCCGATCTCGGCGTAGTGGTCGATGCGGATGCCGGTGTTCAGCTCGATGGTCTGGACGAGCAGCCGGCCGTTGCCGTTGGCGAAGGCCGAGTTGATCTTCGAGGTGGTGGCCTTGAGGGTCTTGCCGCTGCTGGTCTTGTACTCCGGGATCGGCACCCAGGAGTCGCGCGGCACGCTCAGCAGGGTGTTCCCCTTGTCCCCGACGTGCAGGATCATCATCGAGTCGCTGCGCTTGCCCTCGACGTCGTGGCCGGTGTGGAGCTTCTCCTCGTCGGCGTCGGAGAGGCCCTCGCGGCTGTCCGAGCCGACGATCAGCCAGTTGGTGCCCTTGCCGGCCGCCGGGCGGCCGGGGTAGTCGGCGAGCACGTTGTCGTGGTTGATCTTGGAGTCGGCCCAGAAGTAGGTCGAGACGGCCGTCACCATGACCGCGATGAGCAGGCCGAAGACCGTCCACTTGGCGATCCGGCCCTTGGACCAGCCACGGCGCCCGGCGGGGCCCGCCGTGCCCGGCCGGGTGCCGCCGGGCGCGCCCGGGCCACCGGGGTGCTCGTCCACCGCCACCAGCACCCGGACGTCGGGGTCGTCCAGCTCCTCCAGGCCGCCGAGCGTGAAGCCCATCTCGGGCAGGCCCTTCTCGGA
>NZ_JBFBDY010000461.1:0-5110 GCF_040683475.1 Kitasatospora sp. NPDC093558
CAGGACGAGAACGGCGACGCCCGCCGCCGCGGCCTCGCGCGGGGCGGCCGGGCCCGGGAGGGCCAGCACGATCCACCCGGCCGCGAGGGCGGCCACGGCGAGCGCGAGGGCGAGGCGGCGGGTGAGGGCGGGGCGCCAGGTGTCGCCGCGCTCCTGCACGCCGGTGGCGACGCCGTCGACCAGGTCGTCGAAGTGCACCGGGGGCAGGGCCTCGTGGCGGGGGCGCAGGTACAGCGCGTCGCCGTCGTGGAGCCCCAGCGCCTCCGCGCTCTGCTCCTCGTCCAGCGGCTCCTCGCCGAGGCGCTGGAGCACCCAGCCGCCGTGCTCCAGGCCGCTCTCGGCGAGGCCGGGGCCGGCGTGGCCGATGATCGCGGGCAGCAGGTCGGCCAGGGGGACGTCGGCGGGGACGGCGAGTTCGAAGACCGCCTCCGGCGCCTGGAACCTCAATCGGCACAGTCCTGCGACGGCGCTGGTGCTCACGCCTCTCCTCGGGGGTCGGGGTCGGGGGTCGGGGATCGTATGGGTCTCCGTCTTCTCGAACGGGCGGTGCGGGATTCGGCGTTCAAGGACCCGGCCGCGTCCGGCCGCGTGTGACGGCTCCCCGCTGAACCCCGCGGCCGCCGCCGCCCGTCAGCGTGAGTGGACGGCGGCGGAACGTGAGGAGCCCTGAGTGAGCGTGGTCCTGGTCAAGCGGACGCCGAGGCGTCCCGGGCCCGAGATGCCCGACGGCGACGTCCAGCTCCAGGAGCCGCCGGTCCTGCCCGAGAAGCAGAGCGGCATGGCGGGCATGATCGGCATGGCGCCGATGGCGCTGGGCTCGCTGTCCATGGTGTTCATGTTCCTGCGCCCGTCCGGGTCCGACGGCGGCGGCGCGCTGAGCTACGTCGCGGTCGGCATGATGGCGCTGTCCGCCGTCGGAATGCTCGTCACCCAGCTGGTCCGCGGCTCCAGCGACCGCAAGCACCAGCTGCGCGCCGAGCGCCGCGACTACCTGCGCTACCTCGCCCGGATGCGCCGCCAGGTGCGGCACTCGATCGACGCCCAGCGGCAGGCGCTGGCCTGGCGCCACCCGGCGCCCGGCGAGCTGTGGTCCCTCGTCGGCACCACCCGGCTGTGGGAACGGCGGGCCGCGCACCCGGACTTCAGCGACGTCCGGATCGGCCTCGGCTCCCAGCGCCTCGCGACCCCGCTCGCACCGCTCGCCACCAAACCGGTCGAGGACCTGGAGCCGCTGTGCGCCCACGCGCTGCGCCGCTTCATCCACGCGTACGGCACCGTCGCGGACCAGCCGATGGCGATCCACCTGCGCGGCTTCGCCCAACTCCTGCTGCGCGCCGACGATCCCGAGGCCGCCCGCGCGCTCGTGCGCGCGATGATCGCCCAACTCGCGGTCGTGCACGGGCCGGACGAACTGCACATCGCGGTCGTCGCCGACGCCGAGCGGCGCGCGCACTGGGAGTGGGCCAAGTGGCTGCCGCACGCCCTGCACCCGACCGACACCGACGGCGCCGGCCCGGTCCGGCTCGTCGCGGGCAGCCTCGGCGAGGTCGAGCAGCTGCTCGGCGAGGAGTTCACCGGCCGGCCCGCGTACGAGCCC
This sequence comes from Kitasatospora sp. NPDC093558, assembly GCF_040683475.1. NCBI lineage: Bacteria > Bacillati > Actinomycetota > Actinomycetes > Kitasatosporales > Streptomycetaceae > Kitasatospora > Kitasatospora sp. NPDC093558. The sequence goes on from NZ_JBFBDY010000461.1 coordinate 1,598, forward strand.
GACGCCGTCCCGAGCCGCGACGAGCCGTTCACCGTCCTCGTCCTCGACGGCCCCGGCGCGCACGCCGGCAGCCGCGCCGCGCTCACCGGCTACCGCAACGCCGTCCTCGTCGACCTCGCCGACACCCTGGAATGGCGCCCGGCCCGCACCACCCTGCGGCTGCGCGTCGAAGCGGGCCGGCTCACCATGGTCGGCGCCGACCGCAACCGCAAGGACGTCGTCACCGACCTCGGCCGCCCCGACGCCCTCGCCCTGCCCGCCGCCACCCGGCTCGCCGCCCAGCTCGCCCGCTACCGCATCGCCGACGGCGTCGACGTCGCCGAGCCGATGGCCACCGACTTCGACCTGACCGCCCTGCTCGGCATCCCCGACCTGCACGCCCACGACGTCGAGGCGCTGTGGGCCCAGCGCGGCATCCCGCAGCGCCTGCGCGTCCCGCTCGGCCTCGGCCCCGACGGCCGGCCCGTCGACCTCGACCTCAAGGAGTCCGCGCAGGGCGGCATGGGCCCGCACGGCATGCTCATCGGCGCCACCGGCTCCGGCAAGTCCGAGCTGCTGCGCACGCTCGTCCTCGCGCTCGCCGTCACCCACTCCTCCGAGGTGCTCAACTTCGTCCTCGTCGACTTCAAGGGCGGCGCGACCTTCCTCGGCCTCGACACCCTGCCGCACACCTCCGCCGTCATCACCAACCTCGCCGACGAGGCGTCGCTGGTGGACCGCATGCGCGACGCCCTGCACGGCGAACTCGTCCGCCGCCAGGAGCTGTTGCGCGTCGCCGGGTACGCTTCCCTGCTCGAGTACGAGACGGCCCGGGAAGGCGGCGCCGCGCTGCGGCCGCTGCCCACCCTGTTCGTCGTCGTCGACGAGTTCAGCGAACTGCTGTCCGCGCACCGGGACTTCATGGAACTGTTCGTGATGATCGGACGGCTCGGCCGCTCCCTCGGCGTCCATCTCCTGCTCGCCTCCCAGCGGTTGGACGAGGGCCGGATGAGCGCGCTCGAATCCCACCTGTCCTACCGGATCGGCCTGCGGACGTTCTCGGCCATGGAGAGCCGGGGCGTCCTCGGCGTCCCCGACGCCTACCAGCTGCCCTCCCAGCCCGGCAACGGCTTCCTGCGCAGCGACATCTCCACCCTGACCCGCTTCAAGGCCGCCTACGTCTCCGGACCGTACCGGCCCAAGCGGCGCGCCGCCCAGCAGGCCGCCGTCGCCGGACAGGTCGTCCGGTACGGCACCGACTATGTGACGCAGCGTCAACTTCCAGCAGTGGAGGTGGAGGAAGAGGCCGCGGCGTCGGCCGGCTCCCTGCTGGAGATCGCCGCCGACCGCCTGCGCGACGCCGGACCGCCCGCCCACCGGGTCTGGCTGCCGCCCCTCGGGGTCCCGCCCACCCTCGACGAACTCCTGCCCCCGCTCGTCCCCCACCCCGACCGCGGCCTCACCACCGAGGATGAACGGGCCCGCGGCACCCTCGAACTGCCCGTCGGCGTCATCGACCGCCCGTTCCAGCAACTGCGCGACCTGCTCACCGCCGACCTCTCCGGAGCCGGCGGCCACATCGGCATCGCCGGCGCCCCGCAGAGCGGCAAGAGCAACCTGCTGCGCACCCTCGTCACCGGCCTCGCCCTCACCCACACCCCGCGCGAAGTCCAGTTCTACTGCCTCGACTTCGGCGGCGGCACACTCTCCGCCCTGCGCGGCCTCCCACACGTCGGCGGCGTCACCGGACGCCACGACGGCGAACGGGTGCTGCGCACCATCGCCGAGGTCAACGGCATCATCACCCGGCGCGAGAAGTACTTCGCCGAACTCGGCATCGACTCCGTCGCCGCCTTCCGCCGCCGCAAGGCGGCCGGCGACCCCGCCCTGGCCGACGACCCGCACGGGGACGTCTTCCTCGTCATCGACGGCTGGAACACCCTGCGCCAGGAGTTCAACGACCTCGTCCAGCCGCTCACCCTCATGTCCCAGCGCGGCATCAACTACGGCGTCCACCTCGCCATCGCCACCACCCGCTGGGGCGAGATCACCGGTGGCCTGCGCGACCAGCTGCAGACCCGCTTCGAACTGCGGCTCGGCGACTCCGTCGACTCCGTCATCAACATGCGCGCCGCCGCCAAGGTGCCCAAGCTCCCCGGCCGCGGCCTCACCGACGACCAGCTCCACTTCCTCACCGCCCTGCCCCGCATCGACGGCTCCGGCAGCGCCGACGACCTCGGCGAGGGCGTCGCCGACCTCGTCGACGCCGTCGCCGCCCACTGGACCGGCCCCCGCGCCCCCGAGGTCCGGATGCTGCCGCTCAGCCTCGACGCCGCCCGACTGCCCGCGCCGGAAGGACGGCTGCGCGTCGCCATCGGCCTGGAGGACACCGAAGTCGCCCCGCTGTGGCACGACTTCGAGGAGAACCCGCACCTGCTCGTCGTCGGCGACAGCGAATCCGGCAAGACCAACCTCCTCGAACTCGTGATCCGCGGCATCACCGGCGCCTACACGCCCGCCGAGGCGCGCATCATGCTCGTCGACTTCCGGCGCGGCCTCTACGACGCCGTCCCGGAGGAGTACCGCCTCGGCTACGCCGTCGCCGTCGACAAGCTCCGCCAGATCGTCGACGGGGCCTCCCGCGCCATGAAGAACCGCATCCCGCCCGCCGACATCACCCCCGCCCGCCTCAAGCTGCGGGACTGGTGGGAGGGCCCCGAACTGTTCGTCCTCGTCGACGACTACGACCTCGTCGGCGCCGGCACCGGAGCCCACCCGTTCGCCGCCCTGCTCGACGACCTCGCCCAGGGCGCGGAGATCGGCCTCCACCTCGTCGTCGCCCGCGGCGCCAACGGAATCTCGCGGGCCATGGGCGACCCGCTCGTCCGCAAGCTCCAGGAGGTCAACTCGCCGACCCTGCTGCTCTCCTGCCCGCCGTCCGAGGGCTACCTGTTCGGCAACCTCAAGCCCCGGGAGTTCCCGGCGGGGCGCGGGCTGTACATCACGCGGCGGCGGACGGTGCAGGTCCAGACCGGCCGCCTGTCGGAGCCGGGGGGCTCGGGCGGGGATTTGGGGGCTGATCGGTGAGTGGGGTGGCTGTGAAGGCGGTGGAGGCGATCGGGCGTTCGACGCTGCGTGGGGTGGGGCCGCACTTCGTGATCGCGCCGCCGGGCGCCGAGGCGGCGGGGCTGGCGGCGGCGCTCGCGCCGGTGCGAGCCGAGACGCACTGCCTGCTGGTCCTCGCGGCGGCGCAGGACGCGGCGCCCGTGCTGCGTGCGTCGCTGCCCGAACTGACGCGTACGGCCTCCGGGGTGGGTGCGGACACGCTCGTTCTCGCGGCCTCCGGGCTCGCCACGCCGGGGCCGGACGGCCGTCGACCGTCCGAACTCCTCGCCGGGCGCACCGGGTTGACGGTCGTCGCGCCGGATGCGGTGGTGTCCGTCGAGTCCGACGGCACCCTGCGGGTGGCGGGCGGCTCCTGGTGGCGCTGCCGGCCGGGCGGCGGGCCCGCGGAGGCGCTGGGGGAGCGGTGGC
>NZ_JBFBDY010000462.1:0-5097 GCF_040683475.1 Kitasatospora sp. NPDC093558
GGGGGTCGCGGGGCGCGCCCCCCCCGGGGGGGCCCCCGGGGGGCCCCCCCGCGCGGGCGGGGGGGGGGCGCGGGCGCCCCCCCCCCCCGGCGCCCCGGGCTCAACAAGCCCGGGGCGCGCCTCCCCTACAAGCCAACACAGCAGAGCGCCAGCAGCATCGCCACAAGCACGAGCGCTCCTGCAATAGTCACCGCACAGACGGCGATGAGCGATTGGCGACGACGATCGGCCAATTCACGCGTCACGGCTGTGCACGGGGTTGTCAGCCTCGTCGAGCCAGACGGCCTGTCCGTCCTTGGTTGCCGTGACAGCAAACCGGTCGGGACCGGGACGACCGTTGTCGAGCCACCAATGGTGGGCGGCTTCGGTCTCATCCCACAGCCGTCGGGGGCCGTGCTGCCAGACGGTGAAGCTCCGAGCGTCCTCGTTTCCATCCCAGTCCACGGCTGCCCACGAAGTCGCATCGGTGGTGGCGAGCCACAGTCGGACCGCGACCCCGTCGACGTCCGGCTCGTGCTGGCGGGCGTGCCACACGTCCCCGAGTCGGGAGCCGATGGCGAACTGGGCTTCGGCATCCTGGCCGGCCACGGCCCACGGGTCCAGGTCGGTCGCCGACTCGTCCGGCACGTGCTCATCGCGCACCACGTCACGGAAGATCCGAAGATCGGACCGCTGGCCGCGCATCAGCATGAACGAGCCGTACGGCATGAACCTGCCTTCGGCGCGGCCGTCGTGCACCGTCAGGCGCAGCGTCCCCCAGCCGATCCACGGGTTCTCCCACGGCGCGAGGATGACCCCGCCGTCCCGCACCTGGTCGAACCACGCGTTCGGTACCCGGTTTACGGCACAGGTGGAGATGAGCCGGTCGAAGGGCTGAGCCGCAGGCCATCCGGCGCTGCCATCGGCGCAGACCACTTCGGGGTGAAGTCCGGCCCGGCCGAGCGCAGTTCTGGCGGCGGCGGTCACCTGCGCATCCACTTCCAGAGTGGTCACGTTGGCGTCGCCCAGACGGTGCGCGAGCAGGCCGGCGTTCCAGCCGGTGCCGCTCCCGACTTCCAGGACGGTCATGCCCGAACGCACATCGAGGTCTTCGAGCATGCGGACGACGACCGACGGCATCGACGCCGACGACGACGGCCACACCTCACCGTCCCCTGGGTCGGCCCCGTCGTTCACCTGCGTGACCACCGGGGCGTTCGCGTATGCGGCACGCAGCCATCCTGCGGGGTCCTCGGCGCGATGCAGCGGCTCGTTGTCGTCGCCGACCCAGATCCGATCCGGGATGAACAGATGCCGAGGGACTGCCGCGAGCGCCTTGAACCACTCGTCCGGGATCTCTCTCCCGAGATCATCGGCAACGAAGCGGAGCAGGCCGCGCATGGCGGCCTGCTCCTCGCACTCAGGGCGCATCACTTCTTCTCGCCGCCCTTGTGCTTCGGCTCCGGCGTCGGCTGCGAGCCGTCCTTCGACGGCTTGTCCTTGCTGAAGTCCTTGTCCCCGCCGTGCTTGCCGCCGCCGGAGCTCCCGCCCTTACCGGTTCCCCATCCCATTGGGATGTTCCCTTCTCTCGCTTCTCGTGACTGAGGTTGCTCAGGCCGTCAGGCCACCGTGGGTCGGGACCATGGGCCCGGGCGGCCGCTCGGCCGGCTTCGGCTTCGGCTGCTTCGGCTCGGAGGTGCTCATGATGATGCTCCTTCCGTCGGTTATCCGGGGTAGTACATGGGGGTGCCGGCCACACCTCACGGAAGCGGCAAGACCGGCACCCATCCGCCCGTCCGGGAGTGACGACGGCCGAGCGGAGTCCTGGATGTCACGCCGAACGGGCGAGACTCTCGTCTGCCTGCCTTTGGGCGGCGCGGGGAGAAGATTCGAACTCTCGGAGTCGATCAGGCGGATCCCGTAGCGCTGGCCCTAGGTCGACCGGGCTGCAAGTGGGTTCGACGGTCACCCGGCAACCCCGGTGTCCGGGCATCGGTCGCTGCTGGCACCCACCCATCGCTCCGCATGGAGGTAGGAGTAGAACCGAAGCGGTTCCGGGCCGGGCGGCAGCGCCTCCACCAGCTGCCCCGCCGTGTGGTCCTGGATGACCCAGACCGGGTACGAGGCCCCGTTGAGGGCGTCAGCGGGAATGATCCCGTATCGCTCGCTCATCGACGGGTCACCTGGACGAACCCGCCGGCCTTCTCGATCTGCCGAGCGAACTCGTCGAATTCGCCGTCGATGGGCGAGAGAGTCGCCCGGGAGGGAATCAACATCGCCCCGGCGCCTCCGCCCTTGATCGTCCGCAGTACCGCGACGAGCCGGGATCGCTCTTGCGGGGGCTTCTCCATCTCGTCGTCCACGACGGTCAGGGCCACCTCCCACCCGAAGGTGAGCGCGTACGCCTCACAGGTCCGCATCTCCAGCTCCGGGAAGGCGGGACCGGCCTTGGCCAGGTAGATCACCACCTGGAACCCCTTGATGTCCTGACGTGCAGGGTCCTTGACGACCTCCCCGACCTTCGGCCGACAGATCATCGAGCGCGACCTCTTGCGACTCGCCACCGCAGCTCCCTAGAGCACTCAATTTGTGTCCTAGGTCAGAAGGTAGAACGCAGAGAAGCACTATTGACCTCAATGTCGGTGCACTAGTGTACTCCTGAGTGTTCATCACCTCGATCGAGGAGCAGTTCATGGCCGGCCTCAAGACGTTCACCGCAATCGCCGATCACTACCGGCAGGCGATTCTCACGGGCGAACTCCCCTCTGGTTCGAAGCTCCCGACCAACAGGGAGATGTGCCAGCGCTGGAACGTTGCAGCAGCGACGGTAAGCAGGGCGCTGAACCAGCTGTTGGTGGAAGGGCTCATCAGGACGAGCCCGCGAGGCACCTTCGTGGCGGATGAGGAGACGTCGACCGCCACAGGACGAGACCGTCTGGGCATGGTCCAGCGACTCAGGTCGAGTCTGATGGAAGGTGAGACCAGCCGGGTCACCGCGGCCGAACTGGTAGTTCCTCCGCTGTACGTGCAGGACATCTTCAGTCTCGATCCCGGCGACCAGCTCGTTCGGCGGGAATACATCGCGGGCCGCGGCAAGACCCGGACCATGCTGACAGTGACGTGGTATCCAGCGCACTTCGCCGCGCTGGTGCCCGATCTGCTCTCGACCGCGCCGAGCAAGAACGCAGGGCTCACGGCGAAGGTGCTTGAGGCATCCGGCCGGACGATCACACATGCCCGGGACGACATGCACGCCAGGGAATGCGATGCCCGAGAAGCGTCGGCCCTGGGCCTTCGGGTGGGCTCCCCGGTTCTTGGAGGAGTGCATCGTTGGTCGGACGACGAAGGTGTGATCGAGTTCGGCCTCTGGGTCATCCCGACCCGAGTCACGATCGGCTATGAGTACAGCGCCTGAGTCCACCGCCAAGCAGATGAAGCGCCCGGGACCGAGTGGACCCGGGTGCTGTGCATCGAGTGTTCAGGGAGACCACGAGGAACCAAAACCCGTTGAGGGCCCCTGGGCGCCCCTGCCAGCTGGCCGGGGCGCCCGGGCAACAAGCAACCTCCGGGCGCGGGCCTGCCGCGCGGCGCGGCGGGCCCGTCTCGTCACTCTCTCCGATAGCGTCCGGAGGGAGACCGCAGTGGCCGGGCCGAGCTGGACGTCACTTTCGGGGAAGCGTGACGGACAACAACGCGGCGCGCCCCGAGAGGTCGGGGCGCGCCGCTCGTTCTACAACCGCTCAGGCCTTCGGGCCCGCCGACTGGAAGCCGAACGACGCGGCCTGACCTCCGCGTACGCTGCGGAGCACACGAGTAGGAGGCCTTCCGATGGAGTGGATCAACCCGCAGTACGCGGACCTGGTCGCGTGCTACCGGCAGCAGGACGACAACGCCGAGCCCGTCACCCCGTTCGGCGCCCCGCTCCGGCGGGTTGACGGCGAGGCTGTCCCGCCGCGGCTTGGGTTCGTCCTGGAACCGTTCCTGAGCGAGTAGCAGGCGGCGCCCCTGGTCGACCGCACACCGGTGCGGCCGACCAGCATCCATTCCGCACCAAGCACACCGGCCAACGACGGCTGCGCTCCCATGAGTTCCTGCAGCGCACCGGATCCACCGAGGACCAGGACGAATCCGTCGCCGCCTTCCGGCTCGGCAGCTGGACGCGCGACGCCATGGGAACGCTGGTCCGAACCGCCACGGCCCGACGCCCAACAGCTCGGACAACAATGCGGCGCGCCCCGAGGGTTCGGTGCGCGCCGCTCGATCAACAACCGCTCAGGCCTTCGGGCGAGCCGATCACCGCACCGCAGAAAGGACCCAACCGACGTGGCCCAGCCGACCGCCGCCCTCAAACACGCCACGGAGTCGATGACCCTCCTGGTTGCCGCCGTCATCGTCCACGACCACGAAGCCCAGCGCGTCGTACTCCTCCGTCGAGGACCCAAGGCCAAGTTCACCCAAGGCATGTGGGATCTGCCCGTCGGCAAGAGTGAACCCGGTGAACCGATCACGGAGACGGCAGTTCGCGAACTCAAGGAGGAGACCGGGCTCGTCGTCACCCCCGAGGACTTGCGGCTGGTCCACGTCATCCACGGCGCCCGAGGAGTCGAGGCGCCCAACGGCTTCCTGACCGTCGTCTTCGCCACCCACCGATGGTCCGGCGAACTCACGAACGGGGAACCCGCCAAGCACTCGGAAGTCGGGTGGATCGACGTTGACGCCGTACCGGACGAATTCGTCTCCACTACCAAGTCGGCTCTGCGCCGATATCTCACCAACGGTCCGAGCGTCTCCCTCGACTCATGGCCCCATTGATGCATCTGGTTCGGTGCCCCTCGGCGAGCCGAGGGGCACCGTTGTGACCACACGGCTCTGGATGGGAACGTCACGACCGTAAGTTGCTCAGGCCGCACCGTCACACCCCGGCCGCGATGGAAGTGGCCGGCCGTATCGCCGAGTTGGTCGGCTGAAGTGAGCCCGCCAACGTCGCCTGGCCACACACCGTCGGTCGCATCCCCCTGGGCGCCCCCGGCCCCCCGCCCGGGGGCCCCCGGAAAAAAAACCCAAAAACGCGCGCAAAAAAAACAACCCCCCCCCGGCCCGGGCCCCGAGCGCGGGCCC
>NZ_JBFBDY010000463.1:0-5088 GCF_040683475.1 Kitasatospora sp. NPDC093558
CCCGCCGGCCCCGGCCGTTCGGTGTTCCGGGTTCCCGTGTTCCGTGTTCGGTGTCCCGGATTCGGTGTTCCGGATTCCGTGCTCCGGATTCCGTGTTCTGGATTCCGCTCAGCGCCGCCCGGAGCGGCGGTCGTTCGAGCCGCCCTGGCCGCCCTGGCCGCCGGTCAGGCCCGCCCGGCGCAGCGCGTCCGCCATGGCACTGTTCGCCGGCGGGGTGCTGCCGCCGGAGCCGCCCTGGCCGCGCCGGTCCTGGCCTCGGCGGTCGTCGCGGCGGTCGTCGCGCCGGTCGTCCCCACGGCGGTCCTGGCGGGGCGGGCGGCCCTGCCGGTCGCCGCCACCGCGGTTCCGGTCCCCGCCGCGCTCCCCGCCGCGGCCGGGCTCGTCGTCGAGGCGCAGGGTGAGCCCGATCCGCTTGCGCGGCACGTCCACCGAGGTGACCCGGACCTTCACGATGTCGCCCGGCTTGACCACCTCGCGCGGGTCCTTGACGAAGTTCTTCGACAGCGCGGAGACGTGCACCAGGCCGTCCTGGTGGACGCCCACGTCGACGAAGGCGCCGAACGCGGCGACGTTGGTGACCACGCCCTCCAGCACCATGCCGACCTCCAGGTCGCCGATCTTGTCGACGCCCTCCTTGAAGACGGCGGTGCGGAACGCCGGGCGCGGGTCGCGGCCCGGCTTGTCCAGCTCGCCGAGGATGTCGGTGACGGTCGGGATGCCGAAGGTGTCGTCGGCGAAGTCCCCCGGGCGCAGCGCGCGCAGCCGCTCGCCGTTGCCGATCAGCTCGCGCAGTTCGCCGCCGGTCGCGGCGAGGATGCGGCGCACCACCGGGTACGCCTCGGGGTGCACGCTGGAGGCGTCCAGCGGGTCGTCGCCGCCGGGGATGCGCAGGAAGCCCGCGCACTGCTCGAACGCCTTCGGGCCGAGCCGGGCGACGTCCTTGAGCTGCCTGCGGGTGCGGAACGGGCCGTTGGCGTCGCGGTGGGCCACGATGTTGTCGGCGAGCGTGCCGGTGATGCCGGAGACGCGGGTCAGCAGCGGCGCGGAGGCGGTGTTGACGTCCACACCGACGGCGTTCACGCAGTCCTCGACGACGGCGTCCAGCGAGCGGGAGAGCAACACCGCGCTGAGGTCGTGCTGGTACTGGCCGACGCCGATCGACTTGGGGTCGATCTTGACGAGTTCGGCGAGCGGGTCCTGCAGGCGGCGGGCGATGGAGACCGCGCCGCGGATCGACACGTCCAGCTCGGGCAGTTCCTGCGAGGCGAACGCGGAGGCCGAGTACACGGAGGCGCCCGCCTCGCTCACCATCGCCTTGGTGAGCCCAAGTTCGGGGTGACGCTTGAGCAGGTCCTCGGCGAGCTTGTCGGTCTCGCGGGAGGCCGTGCCGTTGCCGATCGCGATCAGGTCGACGCCGTGCTTCTTCGCCAGCGCCGCCAGGGTGGCCAGCGAGGCGTCCCACTTGTTGGCGGGCTGGTGCGGGTAGATGGTCTCGTGCGCCACGACCTTGCCGGTGGCGTCCACGACGGCCACCTTCACGCCGGTGCGGAAGCCCGGGTCCAGGCCCATGGTGGCGCGGGTGCCGGCCGGGGCGGCGAGCAGGAGGTCGCGCAGGTTGGCGGCGAACACGCGCACCGCCTCGTCCTCGGCCTCGGCGCGCAGCCGGGAGCGCAGGTCGATGCCGAGCCGCACCAGGACGCGGGTGCGCCAGGCCCAGCGGACGGTGTCGCCGAGCCACTTGTCGGCCGGGCGGCCGTGGTCGGCGATGCCGAAGCGGGCGGCGATGCGCTGCTCGTAGTCGGTCGCCCCGGGCAGGTCGGTGTCCGAGTCGCCGTCCAGCGGGGACAGTTCGAGGTCGAGCACCTCCTCCTTCTCACCGCGCAGCATCGCGAGGATGCGGTGCGAGGGGAGCTTCGTGTAGGGCTCGGCGAAGTCGAAGTAGTCGGCGAACTTGGCGCCGTCCTGCTCCTTGCCGTCCCGCACCCGGGCGACCAGCCGGCCCCGCGTCCACATCCGCTCGCGCAGCGAGCCGACCAGGTCGGCGTCCTCGCCGAAGCGCTCGACCAGGATCGCGCGGGCGCCCTCCAGGGCCGCGTTCCCGTCCGCCACGGCCTCGTTGAGGTAGCCGGCGGCCAGCGCGGCCGGGTCCTGGGAGGGGTCGGCGAGCAGCGTGTCGGCGAGCGGCTCCAGGCCGGCCTCGCGGGCGATCTGCGCCTTGGTGCGCCGCTTCGGCTTGAACGGCAGGTAGATGTCCTCCAGGCGGGCCTTGGAGTCGGCCGCGAGGACCTGCGCGCGCAGCGCGTCGTCCAGCTTGCCCTGGGCCTCGATGGACTCCAGGACGGCGGTGCGGCGCTCCTCGAGTTCCCGCAGGTAGCGCAGCCGCTCCTCCAGCGTGCGCAGTTGCGCGTCGTCGAGGGAGCCGGTGGCCTCCTTGCGGTAGCGGGCGACGAACGGGACGGTCGCGCCGCCGTCGAGCAGGTCGACGGCCGCCTTCACCTGCCCGTCGCGCACGCCCAGTTCCTCGGCGATCTTGCGCTCGATCGCCCGCTGGGCCTGCCGGGACTGCTCATCGACTGGCGTGGTCACGAAGCCGGTCACCTTCTCCTTCAGTGCGTTCGCCGTACGCCCTGCATTCTGGCAGGTGCCGCCGACGGCTCCCGGCCGCACCCGGGGCGGCCGGGCGTGGCGGTGCCGGCGGCCGGGGGCTCCGGCCCACGAGTCAGCCGTCGAAGTGGAGCTCCCGGCTCGGTCGGCCGTCGGCGGCGAGGTCGATCGTGATGGTCCCGGCGTCGGAGTCGACCTGGATCCGGTCCGGGCCGGACCAGCGGACGGCGCGGTCGTACGGGTCGTGCGGGCCCTGGGCGAGGATCAGCCACCGGCGGGTGGTCAGCCCGGTGCCCTCGTCGACGTAGTACGCCTTGGTGGAGTCGAGCGCCCAGCCCGTCTCCTCCGCGACGATCCTCCGGTCGGTGCGGCCGGGTGCGTCCTGGGTGCCGTTCACGACCGTCGAGGTCCAGTTGAAGAGCCAGAGCATCAGCGTCCCGGCGGCCAGCAGCCCGACGGCGGTGGCGAGCAGGATCCGGACCGCCGCCCACCAGGGGGCGGTGATCACCGCGGCCATCAGCGCCGGGATCCCCAGCGTCCAGAGCAGCAACGGCCGGTCGAACCACTGCTGCAGGACGAGGTAGCCGCCCGAGTGGCTGTTGTACTGCCCGATCACGGCCAGGAGCACCAGGACGGCCATGACGGCGAGCGCGGCGAAGAACGTCCAGCGCTCGGGGGCCGTCCATACGATGGTGCGGCTGTCTGCCGGTCCGTCCGCTTGCGTGTCCGCTTCCGCGTCAGCCTGTATGTCCGTCGGATCGCCCGTTTGTCTGTCGGGCTGCCCGTTCGCCTGCCCCCGTACGTTGATCATCGCGCCAGCGTAGTGATCTGATGATCCGAATTTGTCACGGGAGTTCGATGATCCGGCTGCTGGCCGCGCGGACGGCGCTGTACGCTGCCGGGCATGTGCGCTGCCGCCAGGATGCACCCCGACGAACCGGACATCGACGCGGCGCTGGTGCGGCGGTTGCTCTCCGCCCAGTTCCCGCAGTGGATCGGCCTGCCCATCCGGCCGGTCGCCTCCACCGGGACGGACAACGCGATGTTCCGGCTCGGCCCCGACCTCGCCGTCCGCCTCCCCCGGGTCGGCTGGGCCGCGGACGGCGTCGGCCGCGAACAGTACTGGCTGCCGCGGCTCGCCCCGCACGTGCCGCAGCCGATCCCCGCACCGGTCGCCCTCGGCCGGCCCGCCGCCGGCTACCCGTGGGAGTGGTCGGTGGTCCGCTGGCTCGACGGCGTGAACCCGGCCGTCGGCGCCCTCGCCGCGCCGCTCCAACTCGCCCGCGACCTCGCCGCGTTCATCACCGGACTGCGCTCCGCCGACCCGGCCGGCGGCCCCTCCGCCGCCCGCGGCGTCCCGCTCGCCGCCCGCGACGGCGCCACCCGCGCGGCGCTCGTCCGGCTCACCGGCGCGATCGACACCGAGGCCGCAACGGCCCTGTGGGACAAGGCACTGCGCCTGCCCGACTACGCCGGACCGGCCACCTGGATGCACGGCGACCTCTCCCCCGGCAACCTCCTCCTCGCCCCCACCGGCCGGCTCGGCGCGGTCATCGACTTCGGCCTGATGGGCGTCGGCGACCCGACCGTCGACGTCATCGCCGCGTGGACCGTCCTGCCCGCCCACGCCCGCGCCACCTTCCGCGCCGCCCTCGACGCCGACGACGCCATGTGGTCCCGCGCCCGCGCATGGGCGCTGTCCATCGCCCTCATCGCGATCCCGTACTACCGGCACACCAACCCCACCCTGACCGCCGCCGCCCGGCACGTCGTCCGCGAGGTCCTCGCCGACCGCACCGCCTGAGCGGATCCGGCGCGAACCGCGACCTGGTCAGAAAACTGCCCCGGTCAAGTTCGACTGCTAGCCTGGGTGGCATGACTGGACTGCGGGAGCTGAAGAAGGAACGGACGCGGCGGGCGATCTCCGAGGCGGCGATCGCGCTGTTCCTGGAGCACGGGTTCGACCGGGTCTCGGTGGCCGACGTCGCCGCGGCGGCCGAGGTGTCGAAGCCCACGCTGTTCAGCTACTTCCCGTCCAAGGAGGACCTGGTCGTCCACCGCTTCGCCGACCACCAGGAGCAGGCGGCCGACGTGGTCCGCGGCCGGGCGCCGGGCGAGACGGCGATCGGCGCGCTGCACCGGGACTTCGTCGCCGGGCTGGACCGCCGCGACCCGATCACGGGGCTCAACGACCACCCCGCCGTCCTGGCGTTCAACCGGCTCGTCCGCTCGACCCCGGGCCTGGTGGCCCGGGGCGCCCAGTACCTCGCGCGGGCCGAGGAGTCGCTGGCCGAGGCCCTGCGTGAAGACCCCGACGTCACCCCGCCCCGCATCCTCTCGGCGCGGCTCCTGGCCGCCCAGATCACCGCCACCCAGCGCGTCCTCGCCGAGCACAACAACCACCGCATCGCCGAGGACGGCCAGAGCGCGGACGAGCTCCACTTCGAGGCCGTCGGCGACGCCGACCGCGCCTTCGAGCTCCTG
>NZ_JBFBDY010000464.1:0-5085 GCF_040683475.1 Kitasatospora sp. NPDC093558
CCCCCGACGACCGCCACCGTGCCACCGCCCTGCGCCAGCCGGGCGCTCAACTCGCCCGCCCGCTCGACGGTGTACGCGTGCGCCGCGACCCCGGGCACCCCGGCGGTGTCGGTCCGGCTGCCGAGGGCGTACACCAGGCGGTCGTAGCCGACCACCAGGCCGTCGTCCAGCGTCACCTTCCGGCCGACCGGGTCGAGCGCGACGACCGTCGCGGCGACGGTGGTGATGTCGCGTCCGGCCACCAGCTCGCCCAGGGGAACGCTCGCGGCCACCCGGCCGGCGGCCACCTCGTGGAGCCGGATGCGCTCACTGAACTCGGTCCTCGGGTCGATCAGCGTCACCCGGTGACGGCGGCTCACCCGAAGGGCCGCTGTCAGACCGGCGTACCCGGCACCGATGACCACGACGTGCTGCTCCACCACGATGCTCCTCCCATGTCCCGCGCTGCTGCCCGCGCGGCTTCACAGGACTGGACCGGGCAGCTCTCCGAAACGTGACATCACCTCCGCACACGAAGCCCGCACCGAAGAACCGCACCAGAGGCAGGCACGTGACCTGGCCGGACGTCAGGTGGTCACGGTCCGACAAATTGCCTTCACACTGCACTTCCCGTACCGATAGCGTGCGGCCTTGCATTCGCACACGGATCCACTCCACGGGGGACACTTGTCTACGCCACCGCCCGCCCAGACCGAGCCCGGCCACACGCCCGGCACCGAGCCCGGCCACGTGCCGGCCGCGCCGTACCACCCCTACGGCCCGTCCTGCCGGTTCTGCGGCTCGGTGCCCGCCGTCGAGGCGACGTTCCGCGGGCACCAGGGCTTCCTGGTGATCATGCGGTTCCTCAAGCTCCAGGGCCCGTTCTGCCGCACGTGCGGCATCGCCACCCACCGCAAGATGACCGCCGACAGCGCCTGGCAGGGCTGGTGGGGGATCGCCTCCATGCTGATCAACCCGATCACCATGCTGATCAACCTGCCCAACCGCGCCAAGGTCAACAAGCTGGGCGAGCCGGTCCCCGGCGCCCCGGGCCGGCCCATGGACCCGGGCAAGCCGCTGTTCCAGCGGGTCGCCGTCCTCGGCCTCCTGATCCCGGTGCTCGTCATCGCCTTCATCGCGTACCAGGCCAGCGTCGACCCGACCAACGCCTCCGCCGGCGACTGCGTGCGCAACAAGAACACGACGACGATGGCCGCCGGCAGCGGCGACTCCCACCCCGACGTGGTGATCGTGTCGTGCGACGACCGGACCGCCGACGCCAAGGTCGTCGCGAGGGTCGACTCGACCAGCGACGGCGAGACCGCCTGCCGCAAGTACGACGACGCGGACGGCTACTACACGCACAAGGGCAGTGACCTCTACACGCTCTGCCTGCACTTCCTGCGGTGATCCCTCGTCGTGGCCGGCCGCCCCGCACGCGGTCGGCCACGACGACGCGTGCCGTCGCGCCCCGCGGAGTGTGGGAGTCGAGGAGATCCCGGCCCTCCCGGCTGCCCGCCTCCTCGCCACCGGCTGACGCGGCGCCTCCCCGGCCCCGCCTGCGGGCTTCCGTAGACTCCACAGGCGCCGACGAGGGCGTACCCACCCGCCTGCAGGAGGCTGTCTTGACGTCCGACCCGGGGCCCGGTGTGCTCACCCGCCTGGACGGCCTGCTCCGGCAGGCCCCCGCCGACCGCAGCGGCGCCCTGTGGCGGCTCGCGGAGGACGGCCGCCAGCTGGACGCGAACGTCATCCGCCTGCTCCCGCACGCGGAGGTCGCCGCCCACGTGGAGCCGGACCTCGACGTCCTCGTCCAAGTCCTGGAGGGCGGCGGCCACTTGGAGACGGACAACGGCCGCGAGGTCCTGGCGCCGGGCTGCACGGCCTGGCTCCCCCACGGCGCCCGCCGCGCCGTCTCGGCGGGCGCGGACGGCCTCGTCTACCTCACCGTCCACCGCCGCCGCCCGGGCCTCGCCATCCGCCCGGCTCCGGTGGACCCCGGCGCGGCCCCGGGAGCGTGACGGGGCAGGACCGGGCAGCACCGACGCGCTGCCGATCACCCAGCCCCACCCGGCTCGACCCCGGACCCTCGCCCGGCCCTGCCCGGCTTGTGGGCACCCGCGTCGCCGGGTTCTCGTGGAGAGTGACGTCCGGACCGACGCCGGACCGGCCGACCGAGACCGGGAGGGTGCCGCGATGGCCGCACGAGTCGCCTACCGGCGGATCTACGAGGAGTCCTCGCCCCAGGACGGGCAGCGCGTGCTCGTCGACCGGGTCTGGCCGCGCGGGGTGAAGAAGGAGGACGCGCACCTCGACGAGTGGCTGCGGGACGTCGCCCCGTCGACCGGGCTGCGCCGCTGGTACGGGCACGAGCCGAGCCGGTTCGCCGAGTTCCGCCGCCGGTACCGCGCCGAACTGCGGGACGCGGAGCACCGGGAGGCCGCCGGGCACCTGCGCGAGCTCGCCGCCGGGGGCGGGCTCACGCTCCTGACCGCGACCAGGGACGTCGACCACAGCCAGGCCGCGGTCCTCGCCGAGTGGCTCACGGGTGCGGAGCGATGACCGTCAATCGCGCGCCTGCGACCCCACCCGCACGAATGAAAATGCGGGCCGTCCGGGGCTTTGAACCGAGCCGGGGCCGGATTCGTACCGAAGGGCAGGGGAAAGCGGTCCGGCATCCGGCCGGGTCGCGGGACCGAGACGGGACATGATGGCCGACGAGCGCATCGACACCCGGCTGCTGGAAGAACTCACCGAGCAGTCACAGGACTTGAACAGCGACGCGATGCGGATCACCCGCGGCGCGCTGAGCGGCTTCGCGGAGGCCGCCGGGCCCGCGGGGCCGTGGTGGCGCAGGGGCGGCCTGCTCACCGCCCTGGTGGGCGGGGCGGGCCTGCTGGGCGCGGCCCGGGCGGCGGCCGCCTCGCCGTCGCCCTCCCTGTCGCCCACGGCCTCGCCCTCGGCGTCCGCCTCCGGCGCGGTGACGGCGGACGACATCCGCGCGCTCCAGACCGGCGCGGCGCTGGAGAACCTGGCGGTGAGCGTCTACCAGACGGCCGCCGGCCTGCCGTTCATCAAGGACGGCAACAAGACGGTGGCCGCGTTCATCGCCAAGACCACCGAGCAGCACCAGGCGCACGCCCAGGCGTTCAACGCCGCCGCGACCGCCGCCGGCGGCAAGGCGCAGTCCGGCCCCGACCCGAAGTACAAGGCGGTGGTCGACCAGACGCTGCCCACCGTCAAGACGTCCGCGGACGTGGTGAAGCTCGCCATCAGCCTGGAGGACGTCGCGACCCAGACGTACACCAAGAACGTCGGCCAGGTCTCCAACGCGGACCTGCGCAAGCTGTTCGCCTCCGTGGCCCCCGTGGAGGCGCAGCACCGGGCCGTGCTGCTCGCCGTGCAGGCGCTGCTCGCGGGCAATGCCGAGGATCTGATCGTCATCCCGGTGGACCCGGCGAAGCTGCCCGCCGCGGCCGGCAGCGTGGGCTTCCCGGACTCCTTCTACAAGACCGACAACGCCTCCCCGATCACCGAAGGGGCCGTCCAGTGACCGTCGACCGCACCTGGGAGCCCGCCCTCGGCGAGGCCGAACTCATCCGTCTGACACGGGAGATGGACGAGGCCCACCGGGCCACCCTGCCGCTGATGCGGGCGGCCGCGCGCGACCTCGGGGAGGAGCTCCGGGCCTCGGGCGGGGCCGATCCGGCCCGGCGCCGGTTCCTGCTCGGCGCGGGCGGCGTGGCCGCGGCCCTCACGCTGGCGGCCTGCTCCGGGAGCAGGAGCGTCAAGGACCCCGCGCCGACCAGCCCGGCCGGCTCGGCGAGTGCGGTGCCCGCTTCGCCCTCCGCGTCCGGTGCTTACACCGGGGACCTGCGGGTGGTGGCACTGGCCGTGGCACTCGAGAACCAGGCGGTCGGCGCCTACAAGGCCACGCTGGACGCCGCGAGCGCGGGCAAGCTCGGCACGGTGCCGCCGGCGGTCGCGAGCTTCGTCACCACGGCGATGGCGCAGCACGCCGACCACGCGAAGGCCTGGAACTCGGCCCTCACCGGCGCCGGGCTGCCCGCGATCACCGACGTGCCGCTGTCCAACCAGGCGGACACGATGGCGGCCCTCGGCAAGGCGGCGTCCGTCGGGGACGTCGCCAAGCTCGCGCTCGAACTGGAGGACCAGGCCGCCCAGACCTACCTCTTCGCGACCTACAACGTGACCGGACCGGCGGGCATCGCGACGGCCGCGAGCATCGCCCCCGTCGAGGCCATGCACGCCGCCATCCTGAACTACGTGCTCGGCCAGTACCCCGTGCCCGACGACTTCCTGCCCACCGACAAGGCCGCGAACCCGGACCTGCTGACCGTCTGACGACACGGCGAACCGGCGCGCGCCCGCGCACGACAACCCGGGCGCGCGCCCCGCCCCCCAACCCGAACGGAGACCGTACGTGACCAGAACCCGGCCCCTCCTGGCTGCCGCCGTCCTCCTGCTCTCCCCTCTGCTCTCGGCGGTTCTCGCGGGGTGCTCCAGCTCCAGCAAGCCCGCCGCCACCATCACCACCAGCACCAGCGCGGCGAGTTCACCGACAGCCGGCACCGCTGGAACTTCCAGCGCCGCCGCGTCCGCGCCCAGCACCGCCAGTACCGCCAGTACCGCCACGTCCGCACCCAGCAGCACCGGTGCGCTCCAGGTCACGATCAAGAACTTCGCGTTCGAGCCGGCCTCCCTCACCGTGAGCCCCGGCCAGACCGTCACGGTCGTCAACCGGGACTCCACCACCCACACGGTCACCGCCTCCGACAAGTCCTTCGACACCGGGAACATCGCGCCGGGGGCCACCGCGACCTTCACCGCGCCGCAGCAGGCGGGCGCCCACCCGTACATCTGCACCATCCACCCGTTCATGCACGGCACCCTCACCGTTGGCTGATGAACCATGGCCATCCCCGAACTCGGCCGCCGCGGCGGCCGGAGCCTCACCCACCTCGCCCTGCGCCTCGTGGCGGTGGCCGGACTCGCGATCGACGCAGCCGTCCACGCCCGGCTCGCCGACCAGTACGACGTCGTCGGCGACTCGATCAGCCAGGGCACCCTGTTCCGCCTGGAGGC
>NZ_JBFBDY010000465.1:0-5078 GCF_040683475.1 Kitasatospora sp. NPDC093558
GTCGGCGGACAGGATGCGCACCCGTCGGCCCGCCCCGTCGGCCGTCCAGGCGCCCGGCGAGCGGTAGCCGGCCCGGATGTGCCGGTCGACGACGGCGCGCGGGGAGCGCAGGTCGAGGCGCAGGTCGTCGTCCGAGGGCCGGCCGAAGTACGAGCGCAGCGCCGGGTCCTGGGCGATCGGACGGTAACTGCGCCCGGCGAGCTGCGGGATGAGCTCCAGCAGCATCAGCACGTTGGCCCGCTCCTGGGCGGTGCGCAGGTCCAGCGCGGTCTCCCGGCCGGTCAGCGGCACCTGGTGCTGCATGATCAGGTCGCCGCTGTCGAGGACGGGCGCCATCTCGATGGCGGAGACGGCCGATTCGGCGGCGCCCTCGCGGATCATCCAGTAGAAGGGCGCAAGGCCGGCGAAGGCGGGCAGCGGCGAGGGGTGGAAGTTGACGGCGGTGATCCGGGGCACCGACAGCAGTCGCTCGCGCAGGATCTGCTGGAAGTTGGCGACGACGAAGTAGTCGGCCTCGTAGCCCTCCAGCTCCTCCACGAACTCGGGCCGGTTGACCGACACCGGCCGCAGGACGGGCACCCCGAGCGCCGCGCCCTGGGTGACGAGGTCCACCTGCTCGGGGTCGTCGGTGAAGTACGAGCAGCGCTTGCCGTGCGGGGAGGTGACCACGGCGACGAGGTCGACCTGCGGGTGGCCGTGCAGCATGCTCAGGAACGGCGAGCCGAGCTTGGAGTTGACTTCCGAGAACAGGACGACGCGGATGCGGTCCATGGGTCGGGAAACCTCTCTGTGTCTGACGGGGGGGCGGGTCGGCAGGGGGCGGGTCGGCAGGGGCCGGCTTAGAAGAACGGGCTCGTCGACTTCCCGCCGAGCAGCACGTTGCCGGTGAGCTGGAGGATCGAGTCCTGGGCGACGGCGTGCTGGTTCATCGTCCAGGCGTCGCGCAGCCAGCGGTCCAGCGGCGAGGGCTTGTAGACCGAGGAGCCGCCGACCAGGTCGAACAGGGTCTGGACGATGTCGCGGGCGGTGCGGAAGGCGTGCCGGCGGGCGATCGCGGTGGCCACCCGGGCGTCGTCGGTCAGCTCGGCGCCGCCGGTCAGCGCGTCCCACTGGCGCTCCAGGCTCGCGTACACGCCGGAGCGGGCGGCGAGCAGTTCGCCCTCCAGGCGGGCGATGGTGCTCTGGACGCGGTGGTCCTGCGCCCAGGGGGTGCCGGTCTCGCGGTCGGTGCGGTGGACGGCCAGCTCCCGCACGTGGTCCAGCGCGGCGCGGGCCATGCCGAGCGGGATGCCGGACATCTTGCGCAGGATCGTGTCGGGGCTGGCGTGCAGCGGGCCGGTGCGGCGCGGGTCGGAGAAGCCGAACGAGCGCTCCTCGGGGACGAACAGGTCCTCGCAGGAGTAGTCCTGGCTGCCGGAGCCGGCCAGGCCGGTGGTGTGCCAGGTGTCGTGGAAGGTGTAGGCCTCCGGCTTGGAGATCAGCACCCGCCAGTGGGTGGGCTCGCCGCTGACCGGGTCCGGCTCGGGGGTGCCGTCCTCGTCGACGATCAGGCAGCCGGCGCCCAGCCAGTCGCAGTGGGCCGAGCCGGAGCCGAACTTCCAGCGGCCGGTGAGGCGGTAGCCGCCCTCGACGCGCACGGCGCGGCCCTGCGGGTAGATCCAGCCGGAGTTGGCGAGGTCGAGGGTGGGGTACATCTCGCGGGCCACGTCGTCGTCGAGGTAGCCGGAGTAGATGCCGGAGTCCATGCCGATCATGGCGCACCACGCCGTGGAGGCGTCGCCGGTGGCGAGGATCTCGATCAGCTCGCACTGCTGCACCGACGTCAGCTCCGGGCCGCCCCAGGTCTTGGGCATGGCGGCGCGGAAGACGCCGCCGTCGCGCAGCAGGGCGACGATGTCGGCGGGCAGGGTGCGGTTCTGCTCGATGCGGGCGCCGGCCTCGCGCAGCTGCGGGACGAGGGTGCGGGCGTGCGCGAGGATCGCCTCGGCGGTGTCGGGGACGTGGATGGTGGCGGTGGTCATCGTGGAGGTCCTTCGGGAGTTGACGGTGATCGGACGGTGATCAGAGGTAACGGCCGGGCGCGAACGTGCCGTTGGGGTCGATGAGCCTGGCGAGGTCCAGGACGAGCGCGGCGTTCGCGGTGTCCGGGGCGTGCTCGCGCCCCCAGCCGCCGTGCGCGGAGTCGAGCCGGTACGGCGCCCAGCCGGCCGCGGCGAACAGCGCGTACGCGCGGTCGAGCGCCCGGTGCGCGGCCCCGGCCTGGGTGGCCCGGTCGAACGGGAAGGAGACGACGAGGTCGATGACGTCGGCGTCGAGGGCGTTGACGGTGGCGCCGGGGCGGATCCCGGTCTCCTCGTGCACGGTGTCGAGGAGGGCCAGGGCGCGGGCGGTGTCGGCGCCGGTGAAGGGGATCAGCGGCAGGAAGAAGATCCAGCCCCTGCCCTCGGCGTCGACGAGGTCGGCGCGGGTGCCGGTGGCGGAGGCGAGCATGTCCTCGTTGAACTCCACCGAGCCGGAGTACGCGGCCTGGACGACCTTCGAGACGGTGTCGTCGGCGGCCGGCTCCTCCCCCGCCGCGATCCGGTCGAACAGCCCTGCGGCGCGGGCCTCTTCGACCAGCGTGCCGGCGAGCGCGTCGAGCGTGCCGGCGGTGGCGTCCACGCACACGTGGGCGAGGTAGCCGTGGCCGCCCTCGCCGCCGTAGGTGGCGCTGGAGGCGGTGTCGTAGATCTTCACCACGCCCGACACCACGTTCCCGGCCCGCCAGCGGCGGATGAGGTCCACGGCCGCGGGCAGCCGCTCCCGGCCGAAGGAGAGCCGGACCACGCGCTGCGCCTCGGGGCGCGGCAGCAGCCGGACGACGGCGGCGGTGATCACGGCCAGCGGCGACTGGGTGAACAGGTGCAGCGTGCTGGGGCCCAGGCCGTACGGGTTGACGGCGCGTCCGGCGGAGGTGCCGGGCCACCAGCCGGTGCGCACCAGGCGGCCGTCGGGCAGCACCGCTTCGAGCCCGAGGAGGTCCTCGGTGCGCTGGCGGCGCAGGCCCACGCCGCGGTCGACGAGGTTGCCGAGCAGGGAGGTGTGGCCGGAGGAGGCGGTGACGTTGAGCATCCGGGCGGTGCCGGCCAGCCGGGCTGCGAGGACGGCCTGGGTGACGCCCGGCTCGACGACCGCGTAGCCGGCGTCGACGTCGAGCTCGCGGACGGCGTCGAGGCGGTCGAGTTCGAGGCGGACGACCGGGCCGACGGCCGGTTCCCTGGAGCCCAGGCCCCAGTTGCGGCCGGTGGAGACGGCGTGCAGGCCGGGCAGGCCGGCGCGGGCGCCGCCGCGCTGGTCGAAGGCGCGGACGACGGACCGCACCTCCTCGGCGCTGCCCGGGCGCAGGACGGCGTTCAGGGGGCGGGCTGCGGGCGGGCGACGCCGCGCACCTCGACGTGCTCGGCGTCGGCCGGGACGTGCGAGTCGCGCACCGGGCGGCCGTCGACGAGCAGGGCCCCGACCTCGGTGAGCGGCACCCCGAGGGACTCGACGACGTGGCCGAGCGTCGAGGTGCCGTCGGTGCGCAGCTGGGAGCGGCCCTCGCGGCGCCGGCCGGCGACGAAGAGGTGCAGCTCAGGGGCGAAGTCGAGGGAGATCTGCGGTCTGTCCGGGGTGTCCACGCGGCCAGCATGCCAGCGCACGGCGAGCCGGGGCCACCGTTTTCCGCCGCGGTCCGGGAGTACGCGGTCCGGGAGTACGATCGGACGTATTCCGAGCAGTGACGGCCCAGGGAGCACGCGATGGCCGGGCAGAGCAAGCGGGACGACGCGGCGAGCCCCTTGTCGCGGCTGGGTTCCGGAGAGCCGGACGATCTCTTCGACAACCGCGACGAGCCGCCCGGGCCCGGACGGAAGCCCCAGGAGCCTCCGTACGGCGGCGACGACGATCTCTACGGCGCCTCGGCCGCGGTGAGCGGCATCGAGGAGACCGACGACCGCTCGTGACGGTCGCGCTCGGCCCACCGGACGGCCGGGCCCATCGCGTACCCCGCCCCGAGGAACACCGCGCCCAGGACGAGCCAGCCGGCCAGCCCGCCGTCGAGCAGCAGCGTCGTGAGGACGAGCGGTCCGAGCGTCCGCGCGACGGCGACGCCCGTCCCGAAGAAGCCCTGGTACTGCCCGAGCCGGTCGGCGGGCGCGAGGTCGAAGCTGATCTGCCACGACCCGGCCGACTGCCGCATCTCCCCCACCAGCAGGAGGACCGAGCCCGCCAGGAGCAGCGCCGCGAACGCCCACTCGGGCACGTCCAGCGCCGAGAGGCCGAACACCGCGCACGAGCCGAGCAGCAGCACCCCCGCCGAGCGCACCGCGCGCGAGCCGGACGCCGGGTCGGTGACGTCGCGCGCCACCCGCACCTGGAAGGCCATCACGCCGACGGTGTTGAGGACGAACAGCACCGACCCCAGCCAGCCCAGGTCCGAGGCCCGTTCGGCGAGCCAGAGCGGGAGCACCAGGCTCAGCAGCGGCATCCGCATCAGCAGAACGGTGTTGACGAGCGCGACGACGGCGTACCGGCGGTCGGTCAGCACCTCCAGGCGCGGCCCCGGCCTCGACTGCCCAGCCGTCGAGGCGACTTCGGGCACGCGCAGCAGGATCAGCCCGCCCACGACGAACCCGAGCGCGGTGACGACGAACGCCCCGAGGTACGCCTCGCGGGTGCCGACGGTCAGCGCGATGCCGCCGATCGCGGCGCCGACCGCCAGTCCGCCGTTGAGCGTCGACTGCAGGTGCGCGAGCAGCCCGGTCCGCTCGGCGGGCGACACGAGACCGCCGACGAGCGCCTGGCGCGCCGCGGTGAGCCCGGACTGGGTGGTCGCGTAGAGGCAGATGGCGAGCAGGAACAGCGGGTAGGAGCGGATCACCAGGAACAGCGCGACGACCACCGCCGTCGCCAGCGCGAGCGCCACCGCCGTGCGGCGCGGGCCGCGCTGGTCGGCGAGCTGGCCCAGCGGCACGCCCGCGAGCGAGCCGAGCGCCCACGCGACGGCGAGGCCGACGCCGAGCCGCGCCGGGGACATCCCGACGACGTGCGTGTAGTAG
>NZ_JBFBDY010000466.1:0-5074 GCF_040683475.1 Kitasatospora sp. NPDC093558
GTGGCGGCGACCACCAGCACGTCGTGGTCGGCGAGGGCCGTGACGGTGGGCGCGACGAGCTCGGTGAGGTCGGTGTTGGCGAGCGTGCCCTGGGTCACCACGACCACCGGGCGGCTGCCGTCCAGCTCGGGCCACCAGTCCGGCAGCGGGGGCCGGTCGCCGCCGGCCGCCGGCAGCGCGCCGATCATGCGGTAGCTCGCGGGGGCGTCGCTGCGCGGGTACTCGAAGCCGGGCACGGTGAGCTGGAGGTAGTGGTCCGGCACCGTCACCATGGCGTTGAGACGCGGTCCGTCCGGGAGCGTGACGCCGAGGCGGGCGAACACCTCCTGCGCGTACCGCAGCAGCGGCTCGCCGCGCCGGTTCATCTCCTCGTTCATGGCCCGGTTGTACGCCCGGCCCGCCTCGCCCGGCATGGGCGGCAGGGCGAGGCCGAACGGCGGGGTGTCGACGCTCTGGAACATCGACGGGGCCACGCCGACGCCCACCACGGCGGGCCGCCGGGCCCGCGGGCGGCTCAGCGCCAGCGCGAGGGCGCCCTGGAAGAACGCGTCCGCGATCACCGCGTCCGCCGGGAAGCCGGCCAGCAGGTCCTCCAGCGCGCGGTACTGCGCCGGGACCGGGTCCGTGAAGACGTGCCGGACGTCGAAGGCGATCCGCTCCGGCCCGGCGGGCAGCGCGGAGCGTCCGGGGAAGCTCGCCCCGAGGTCCCGGTCGTCGAAGTCGGCCTCGGCGGGCAGCGCGACGAAGCGCACCCCGGCCCGCTCCGCCGCCCCCGCGAACCGGCCGCCGCCGAGGAAGACCACCTCGTGGCCGCGGGCGGCGAGGTCGGCGGAGATGGCGAGCAGCGGACCGACGTGGCCGTGGGCCGGTACGGCGGCGGTGATGATCCTGGACAGCGGAGTCCCCTTGGTCGAGAGCCTGACCGGGGCACGCCGGACTGCGGCCCCGCCGGTCCACCGTAGGGAAGGGATGTTGACGATCGATATACGCGCGGACGCCGGCCGCTCAGGCCCGCCCGGTGGCCCGCTGGAACCCGTACGAGACCGGACGCCTCGGGCGCCGGCGCCGTCCGACATCCGATGGGCATCGCGGTATCGAACAGCCCAAGTCGAGCGGGTCGCCGCGGCGGGCGGACGGTGCGTGAGCGAACGGGCGCTAGGTTCCGCAGTGGCCACCCCCTCGCGCGGGCCCGCCCCGGGCGGACCCGCCACGTGCAGGAAGGACCCACCGTGATGAACCGAACCCTCCGGACCCCCGCCACCGCGCTGTGCGCCGCACTGCTGGTCACCGGCCTCGCCGCAGGCGGCGGCCCGGCCCGCGCCGACGCACCCGGCACCCCGCCGGTGGCCGTCGCCCCCGCCGCCGCCCCGGCCACCGCCCCGCCCGCCACCGCAGGACCCGCCGTCCACGACGCGCTGGTCGCCGCCCTCCGGCAGGCGCAGGCCGAGCGCCCCAACGCCCCCGTCCGGCACATCTGTTACGCGACGCACGTGCAGAACATCGGCTGGCAGCAGGCGGTCTGCGACGGGCGGCCCAACGGCACCGAAGGACAGAGCCTCGCCATCGAGGCGATCGACATCATCGGCAGCAACACCGGCGGCCTCTGCTTCGACGCGTACGTGCAGAACATCGCCTGGCAGGGCTGGCGGTGCGGCGAGGACGGCACGGAGATCCTCATCGGCACGACCGGGCAGTCCCTGCGGATGGAGGCCTACGCGGCCAGCATCGCGACCAACGGCATCTGCGCCGACGCCTACGTCCAGGACTACGGCTGGCTCGGCTTCCAGTGCGCGGCCGCCCAGAAGGTCGCCGTCGCCGGGACCACCGGCCAGTCGCGGCGCCTGGAGGCCATCGAGATCGTCGTATGACCCCTCATCGGGCTCAACGGCCGAGCACCGCACCGCCGTTCAGGCCGACGACCTGGCCGGTCAGGTAGCTGGCCGCCGGGGACGTGAGGTAGGCGACGGCCTCGGCCACGTCCTCCGGGGTGCCGGCGCGGCCCACCAGGGTGTCGGCCACCTTCTGCGCGTGGAAGGCCTCCGTCCAGCCGTCGCCGAAGATCTCGGTGTCCGCGATGTAGCCGGGCGCGAGGACGTTGACGGTGATCCCGTCCGGGCCCAACTGCCGTGCCAGGCCGAAGGCCCAGCCGTGCAGCGCGGCCTTGGCGGCGGCGTAGGAGCCGAGCGAGTGCGGGCCCGCGCCGCCGCGCTGGGCGGCGGCCGAGCTGATGACGACCAGCCGGCCCCCGGGGCGGCGCAGGTGGTCCTGGAGGGCGGTGGTGAGGAGGACGGCGGAGAGCAGGTTGCCGTCCAGGTCCTGGCGCCAGGAGTGCGCGAGGGCGGCGAGGCTTCGGTCGGCGGGCGGGGTGACGATCGCGCCCGCGTTGTTCACGAGGGCGTCCACCGGCCCGAGTTCGGCGATCCGCGCGGCGGCGGCCTCGACGGCCTCGGGGTCGGTGAGGTCGACGGGCACGGGCAGGATCCGGCCCGGGCCGGTGGTCTTCTCGATCGTGTCGCGGGCCTCGTCGAGGACGGCGGCGCGCCGCCCGAGGATCGCCACCCGGTGCCCGTCGGTGGCGAGCCGGGCGGCGATGGCCCGGCCGATGCCGGTGCCACCGCCGGAGACCACCGCGAGCCGCTCGGCCGCCGCCATCACTCGCCGGCCGTGTAGTAGTCGCGCATGAGCTCGCTCGACCAGGCCGGCTGACGGACCTCGCCGCGCGGACCGAACTCGGCCAGGTACGGCTTGATGTCGAGCACGGGCGTGCCGACCACCGCGTCGAGGCCGGTGACGTGCAGGTCGAGGCCGTCCACGCGGACCAGCTCGCAGCGGGAGACACCGAGGCGGTTGGGCCGGTTCTTGCCGCGCTGGGCGAAGATGCCGACCAGCGGCCAGTCGGTGTTGCCGCGCGGGTGGCGGGCGCCGGTCTCGATCTTCTCCACCGGCACGCGGTCGAAGTGGTAGTCGATCTCCAGGTGGGAGAAGTCCGCCAGCCCGTACAGCGCCTCCTCGGTGAACTGCTCGCCGTCCAGCCGGACGATCGCGGTGACACCACCCCAGCGGTCGTCGAGCACCTCGTCCCGCCCGCCGACGACCTGCGCCACCGGCCTCGACGTCACGTCCATGAGCCCCCCGTTCGTTGCGTGATCACTTCGCATCGTAACCCGCGAGCCTACTGGCCAGTACGAGGAGCTCGGACGTACACAGCACCCGCCCGCCGAACCCGGGCAGCGGAACGTGCAGCGCGTCGGTCCAGCCCGCCGGAATCGCGCCGAGGCCGTACACGGCCCCGGCCAGCGCGCCGGTGACGGCGGCGACGGTGTCGGTGTCCCCGCCGAGGTCGATCGCGGCGCGGACGGCGGCCGGGTAGCCGTCGGTGGTGCGCAGCGCCCACACGGCGGAGCCGAGGCAGGGCCAGACGGCACCGTTGGCCTCGGTGGCGCGCTCCGGGTGCCAGTCGGGGGCGAGGACGACGGCGTACCGCTCACGGTGAGCGGGCACGACGTGCTCCAGGACGCCCGGGATCGCGGCGAGCGGGTCGGCGCCGTCGAGCGCTTGGCGGACGAGCTCGTGGAAGATCGCCGTGCCCTCCCAGGCGGCACCGTCGCCATGGGTGAGGGCGGAGATCCGCCGGGCGGCGGCCATGGTGGCCTCACGCCCGGCGGGGGCGAAGGCGACGGCGGAGGGGGCCGCGCGCATGAGGGCGCCGTTGCCGGCGGCGCGCATGGTCGTGTTGAAGTGGACGGCGGCGGCGAGATCCCAGGTGTGGCCGTTGGTGAGGACGTCCTCGGTCTGGATCCCGATGTCCTTCGGTTCCGATGCGGCCCAGCGCTGGAACCTCGCGAAGATGTCCGGAAGGTCCAACTCGCCCCTGTCGAGCAGCGATTCGGCGACGAGGACGGCCATCTGCGTGTCGTCCGTAGCCTCGCCGCGGTCCCAGCCGCCGCCGGCGACCATCTCGCCGTCGCCGTCGGGGAAGCGGGCCGAGAAGGCCCCCGCGGGCCCGAACTCGTACGGTGCGCCGAGGGCGTCGCCCGCGGCGGAGCCGAGCACCGTGCCTGCTGTGCGGTCCTGCCGGTCACGTTCGGTCATTCGGGGAGAGTAGCGGGCGGGTGGCGGAGGATGTCGAGTACCACCGTGCCGTCCACTGTCTCCTTCTCGACCAGCAGTGCGGCCAACTCGTCGAGGTGGTGGCGGTGTTCGCGCAGCAGGCCGAGGGCGCGCTGTTCGGCGCGGCGCAGCAGGGTGGCGACGGCTTCGTCGATCGCGCGCTGGGTCTCCTCGGAGTAGGGGCGGCGGAGCAGGTCCTCGGGGCTCTCGCCGAGGTAGTGCGGGGAGCCGGAGGCGTAGCCGACCGGGCCGAGGTCCGGGGAGAGGCCGAACTCGCGGACCATCCGGGTGGCGACGGAGGTGGCGTTGGCGAGGTCGTTGGCGGCGCCGGTGGAGCCTTCGCCGAAGACGACCAACTCGGCTGCTCGTCCGCCGAGTTGCACGGTGAGCAGGTCGGTGAGGTAGCTCTCGCTGTACAGGTGGCGCTCGGCTTCGGGGAGTTGTTCGGTGGCGCCGAGGGCGACGCCGGCCGGGAGGATGGTGACCTTGGCGACGGGGTCGGCGTGCTCGCAGAGCGCGGCCATCAGCGCGTGCCCGGACTCGTGGACGGCGACAGCGTGCCGTTCCTCGGGCAGCAGCGCGTTGGAGGACTCGCGGCGGCCGAGCAGGACGCGGTCGCGGGCGGCGTCGAGGTCGTCGGCGGTGAGGGTGGCGCGGTCGGCGCGGACGGCGTTGATGGCGGCCTCGTTGACGAGGTTGGCGAGGTCGGCGCCGGAGAAGCCGGGGGTGCCGCGGGCGATCCGGTCGAGGTCGGCGTCCGGGGCGAGGGTCTTGCCGCGCACGTGGACGGCGAGGATCGCGGCCCGCTCGCGCTGGTTGGGCAGCGGCACGGTGACCTGCCGGTCGAAGCGGCCGGGGCGCAGGAGGGCGGGGTCGAGGGCGTCGGGCCGGTTGGTGGCGGCGATGACGACGATGCCGGTGCTCTGGTCGAAGCCGTCCATCTCGGCGAGCAGCTGGTTGAGCG
>NZ_JBFBDY010000467.1:0-5027 GCF_040683475.1 Kitasatospora sp. NPDC093558
AGCGAGGCCGAGGAGGAAGAGCTGCGCCGCCAGGCCCACGAGCGTGCGGCCTCCGGCGGCGACGGCGGTCCGGGCGGCTCGTACGACGCCATCGACTCCGACAGCGGCTCCCACGGCGGCGGCGCCGAGTTCACCGGGGACTTCGACGGGGACTTCGACGGCGGCGACGACTTCACGGGCGGCTTCGACGACTTCGGCTGACCCACCACGAACTCCCGCTCTCCGAAAGGCCGTTCACCACCATGCCCCGCTGCTGCGCCTGCACCGGCCCCGACCCGGGCCGCGCCCGCACCCACCTCGCCGCCCTGACCGGCACACCGGTGGAGACCGCCGCCGCCCTGCTCCCCGCCGAACCCGGCTTCGCCGAGGGCCCGTTCGGCGTCGACGGCGTCACCGCCGTCGGGGAGGTCACCCTGCACAACCGCCCCGCCCTGCTCGCCGCCCTCACCGCCGCCGGCGCCCCCGCACCCGCCGGCTGCCCCGACGGCGAACTGCTGCTCCGGCTCTGGCTGCGCCTCGGCGCGGACGGCGTCCGGCAGGCCGACGGCCTCTTCGTCCTCCTCGCCGCCGACGGGCCCGACCTCGTCCTCATCCGCGACCACGCCGGCGCCCGCACCGCCTTCTACGCCCGCGCCGACGGCTGCTGGGCCGCCGCCACCTCGCTGCGCGCCCTGCGCCACTGGCCGGCCCTCGGCGCCGGGCTCGACCTGGCCGCCGTCCGTTCGTTCCTCACCTTCGCGTACCTGCCCGGCGACGAGACGCTGGTGCGCGGCGTCCACGAGGTGCTCCCCGGACGGATCCTGCGGCTCGCCGCCGACGGCACCGTCCGCGAGGAGCACTACTGGGAACCCGCCGAGCACGTCACCGATCCCGGCGGCCCGCCCGAGGCGTACGCCCGGCGGCTGCGCGCCCTGCTGGAAGAAGCCACGGCGCGACGGCTGCCGCCCGGGGAGGACGTGGCCGTGCTGCTGTCCGGCGGCGTCGACAGCTCCCTCGTCACCGCGCTCGCCGCCCGCCTGCACGACCGGCCCGTCCACACGTACTCGATCGGCTTCGGCGCCGGCCTGCCCGACGAACTCGGCTACTCCGGCCTCGTCGCCGCGCACTGCGGGACGGCGCACCGCGTCCTCACCGTCTCCGGCAGCGAGGTCGCCGCCCGGCTCGCGGACACCGTTGCCCTGCTGGACAGCCCGGTCGGCGACCCGCTGACCGTCCCCAACCTCATGCTCGCCGAGGCGGTCGCCGCCGACGGCCTGCGAGTCGTGCTCAACGGCGAGGGCGGCGACCCCGTCTTCGGCGGCCCCAAGAACCTGCCGATGCTCGTCCACGAGATGCACCGCGACGATCCCTCCCCCGGGGCGCGCGCCGAGGCCTACCTGCGCTCGTACCGCAAGTGCTACGAGGACCTGCCCCGGCTGCTCACCCCCGCCGCCCTGCGGGCGCTGGAGGGCGAGCCGGCGCCGCACCGGTTCGTCGCGCCCTACCTGCGGCCCGGCCCGATGACCTCCCTGCTCAACCAGCTGCTCCACTGCAACCTGCGGACCAAGGGCGCCCACCACATCCTCACCAAGGTCGAGCGGCTCACCGCCTCCCGGGGCGTCCAGGGCCGCGCCCCGCTCTTCGACCGGCACGTGATCGACCACGCCTTCGCCACCCCGCCCCGGCTCAAGCTGCACGGCACGGTCGAGAAGTGGGTGCTCAAGGAGGCCGTCCGCGACCTCCTGCCCGCGACCGTCACCGACCGCCCCAAGAGCGGCATGCGGGTGCCCGTCCAGCAGTGGCTGCGCGGGCCGCTGCGCGACCTCTCCGGCGACCTCCTGCTCGGCCGGCGGGCCCGCGAGCGCGGCCTGTTCAGGCCGGACACCGTCCGCACGTGGATGCGCCGCGAGGGCACCCTGCTGCCCCGCCAGGGCGGCAAGCTCTGGCTCCTCCTCACGCTCGAACTGTGGCTCCGCGCCTACGGCCTGTGACCAGGAAGGCTCTCCCATGGACCTGATCGACCCGCGCACCGGCGCCGTCCGCGGCACCCTCGACCCGGCCCGCGCCGACCGGGTCACCGCCGCCGTCGCCACCGCCCGCGCCGCCGCGCCCGCCTGGCGCGCCCTCACCCCGCGCGAGCGCGAACGGCGGCTGGACGCGCTCGCCGACCTCGTCGAGGCGTACGTCGCCGAGTACGCGGCGCTGGAGCGGGCCGGCACCGGCAAGCCCGAGTCCGAGGCGGACGGCGAGGTGCGCCAGTCCGCCGACCTGTTCCGCTTCGCGGCGGGCGCCGCCCGGGCCGCCACCGCGCCCGCCGCAGGCCGCTACCTGCCCGGCCACGAGAGCTGGGTGCGCTGGGAGCCGGTCGGCGTCGCCGCCGCGATCGTCCCGTGGAACTACCCGCTGCTGATGGCCGCCTGGCGCTGTGCCCCGGCCCTCGCGGCCGGCAACACCGTCGTCCTCAAGCCCGCCGAGACCACCCCCGACTCGGCCGTGCTGCTCGCCGAGCACGCGGCCCAGGCCCTCGGCGAGGGCGTCCTCGTCGTGCTGCCCGGCGACCGCGAGACCGGGCGCCTGCTGGTCGCGGACGCCGTCGACCTGATCGCCTTCACCGGCAGCGCCACCGCCGGCTCCGCCGTCGCCGCCCGCGCCGGACACCGCCGCGTCAGCCTCGAACTCGGCGGCAACAGCCCGGTGCTCGTCCTGCCCGACGCCCCCGCCCACACCTGGAGCGCGCTCGCCGAGGCCTGCACGTACAACGCCGGCCAGTCCTGCGCCGCCCCCGCCCGGGTGATCACCCTCGACGAGAACTACGAACACGCCATCACCGAGCTCACCGCCGCCCTCGCCGAACGCCGCTCCGGACGGGACTTCGGGCCGCTCAACAACGCCGGCCAAGCCGCCCGTTACGACCGCCTGCTCGCCGCCTCCGCCGCCAAGCGCTCCCCCGCCGCCCCCGGCCGCGCCGATGGGCTGTGGCGCCCCGCCCGGCTGCTCGCCGACCTGCCCGACGACGACCCGGCCGTCGTCGAGGAGGTGTTCGGCCCGCTGCTCACCGTCCAGCACGCCCCGACCGCGGAGGCCGCCCTCGCCCTCGCCAACGGCGTCCCGCAGGCCCTCGCCGCGAGCGTCTGGACCACCGACCTCGCCACCGCCCTCGACCTCACCGCCCGCCTGGACGCCGGCGAGGCCTGGATCAACTGCCACCTCGCCCAGAGCGCCGAACTCCCCCACGGCGGCCGCGGCACCTCCGGCCACGGCACCGACCTCAGCGCCCTGGCCCTCCAGGAGTACCAGCGCCCGAAGACGGTCACCGCCCGCCTCGGCGCCTGAGGACCCGTCCCGAAAAAGTTGCGTGCCGCGCACTATTGCGTGGCACGCACTTTTCCCGCAGGGTTGTCGTCATGACGACGGACGGGCCCGGGTTGCGGGAACAGAAGAAGGCCGCGACGCGGGACGCCCTCAGCTTCGCCGCGCTGCGGCTGGCGGTGGAGCGCGGGCTGGAGAACGTCCGGGTGGAGGACATCGCGTCCGCGGCCGGGGTGTCGCCGCGGACGTACAACAACTACTTCTCCAGCAAGGCCGAGGCGATCATGTCCCGGCTCAGCGACCGCATCCACCGGATCGCCGGATGCCTGCGGGCACGGCCGACCACCGAGCCGCTGTGGGAAGCGCTCACACACTCCGTGCTGCTGCCCTTCGAAAACGCGGTGGAGCAACCCGAGCCGCAGTGGACGGCCGGGGTCCGGCTGTTGCTGCACGAGCCCACGCTCCGGGGCGAACTGGCGCGGGCCACTGTGGAGTCGGAAGCCGCGCTCGTGGCGGCCGTGGCCACCCGGACCGGCACCGATCCCGTCCGGGACCTCTATCCGAAGCTGGTCGCCGCCGCCACGCTGGCCGCGCTCAAGGCCGCCACCGACCAGTGGCTCCTCGCCGAACCGACCGTCCCGATGCGGCCGTTGCTGCGGGAGGCACTCGGCCTCGTGGCCGCCGGACTGCCCGATCCGTCGTCGTCCACGTGAACCGACCTTCACCCAGGGGGAATTGCATGACGACCGACATAGTGATCGCCGGCGCGGGCCCGAACGGCCTGATGCTGGCCTGCGAACTGGCTCTGGCCGGCATCCGGCCGGTGGTCCTGGACCGCCTGCCCGAGCCCGCCCTCGCACCGAAGGCCAACGGGCTCGTCGGCCAGGTGGTCCGCCTGCTCGATCACCGCGGTCTGTACGAGCGCCTCGGCGGCGCCCCCGGAGCGCCGGCGCCCGCGCCCGCCTTCGTCTTCGGCGCCTTCCCGCTGCCGCTGCACCGCCTCGACGCGAACCCGCTGCACACGTTCATGGTGCCCCAGCACCGGATCGAGGCGGTACTCGCCGACCGCGCAAGCGAGTTGGGCGTCACCGTCCGGCGCGGACGCGAGGTGACCGGCTTCAGCCAGGACGGCGACGGGGTCACCGTCGAGATCCACGGGCCGGACGGCGTCGAGCGGATGCGCACGCGCTACCTGGTCGGCGCCGACGGCGGGCGCAGCACCGTCCGCAAGCTGGCCGGAATCGGCTTCCCGGGGGTGACCTCGCCCGATCCGGTCTCCCGCATCGCGCACGTGCTGCTGCCGGACGACGTCCGGGTCGACGACGCGGGCGCGTACGTGCTGCCGGGGTGTCCGACGCCCTTCCGCCCGTTCACCCACACGCGCACCGAGCACGGAGTGCTCATCATCGCCCCGATCGGCCCGGACGCCACCCTCGTCGTCACCCTGGAATGGGGCGGCGATCCGGTCGACGAGTCCGCGCCGATGACCCTGGACGAACTGCGGGCGAGCATACGCCGGGTAACCGGCGCGGACCTCGCGCTCACCCCGGCCCCGACACCGGGCGGGCACGTCCTGCGCCGTCAGGCCGGCCACAACACCCGCCTCGCCGAGCGCTACCGCGAGGGCCGCGTCCTGCTGGTCGGCGACGCGGCGCACGTGCACGCCGCCACCGGCGGGCCCGGCCTCAACCTCGGCCTCCAGGACGCCGTCAACCTCGGCTGGAAGCTCGCCGCGGAGC
>NZ_JBFBDY010000468.1:0-5026 GCF_040683475.1 Kitasatospora sp. NPDC093558
GCCGCTGCCAGCAGGTGCTCGGCGATCGCCAGCGGCAGCGCGACCAGTGGGACGCCCGAATCCAGCGGGATCCGGATCCGGTGCGTGCCGTTCGGCGCGCACACCTGCACCACCGCAGTCGTCCCGCCCGCCAGCCGCACGGCGTCCAGCCGCGCGGCCGCCTCCGGGCGCCCGACGTCGGCGGGGTAGGTCGTCAGCGTGAAGACGAGATCCCCGAGGTCGTCCAGCAGATCGGCGTAGACCGCCAGCGGCGGCGCCGGGGCCGACACCGGCAGCCGGGGCCCCACCCCCCGGTCCGGCTCCGCCCACCCGGCGGCCTCCCCGCCCAGCGCCGCGAACAACTCGTCCCGCGAGGCGCCCACGTCGAGGCGCACCTCCGCCCAGGGCGTCCCGACGACCACGACCCCGGCCCCCGGGAACACGATCCGCTCCAGCCGCCGCGCACCCCCGACGTTCGCCCGCTGCAACGCGGCCGCCTCCCGCAGGAAGTACCCCCGCGCCAAGCTCTGCCGTCCGCCCCTCATGGCACACCCCCCTCACCGGCCTTGACGGATGCTCACCAACGCGCACGGTACCGCCGCGACAGCACCGGCGGTTAGCCGATTTCCGCCCAACTTCCAGAGGGATGCCGGACGGTGATCCCGATGGTCGCTGCGCGCGGCGGCGCGTGGAAATCCGTTCGCGGCGTCCCCGGCGGGTGTGGCAGGGTGCGGGTCGTCCGTGTCCTGCCGCCCCCTGGAGCCGTTCCGATGCCCCTGCCGCCCCGGCTCGTTCCGCTGCTGGCCGAGTTCGACTTCGCCCGCACCCGCCTGCGCGACCGGCTGGCCGGGCCCGTCGTCGACAGCGGAAACGGCACGGAGGTGGCCGTCGGGCCGCTGACCGACGACGAGTACCGCTGGGAGCCGTGCCCGGGTGCTGGTCGGTGCGGCGGCACGCGGACGGGCCGGGCGAGCGCGCCACGCTGCTCGTCGGCGCGGGCGAGTGGGGCCGGGACACCGCCGGGGCGCCGCACCCCGAGCCGCCGCCGTTCACCACCCTCGCCTGGCGGCTGACCCACCTCACCGAACTGCTCCTTCTGCGCGCCGACCACACCAACGGCACCCGCTCGCTCACCCGCGAGGCCTTCCCGGTGTGCGGCGACGCCGCATCCGCGGTCACGGCCTTCGACACCGCCGCCGACGCCTGGCGGCAGGCACTGCTGGCCGCCGACGACACCGTGCTCGACACCGTCGGCCACAGCGCCTATCCCTACGGCGGCGACCCGGAGGAGGCGTTCCTGGACGTCGTCTGGTGGGTCAACCAGGAACTCCTCCACCACGGCGCCGAGATCGCCCTCCTGCGCGACCTCTACCGCTACTCCGAGCGCGGCTGAGCGCCGCCAGACGCTCTCAGAGCCAGCCGCGCTGCGCCGCCCGCAGACCGGCCTCGAAGCGGCTCGACGCCTCCAGGCGCTCCATCAGCGCGGCCATCTGACGGCGGACGCTGCGCACCGAGATGCCGAGGTGCCTGCCCGCCACCTCGTCCGTCATCCCGGACGCGAGGAGCTTGAGCAACTCCCGCTCGCCCGCGGCGAGTCCGGTCTCCGCGTCCTGGGGACGGTCGGCGCCGAGCGGGACGGCGGTCTGCCAGGTCTGCTCGAAGAGCGCGACGAGCGAGGCGACGATGCCCGGCTCGCGGGTGCACAGGGCCCCGAGCCGGGTGTCCGCCGGGTCGATGGGGACGACGGCGACCTCGCGGTCGAACAGGAGCATCCGCGGCGGCAGGGTCGGGCAGGTGCGGACGCTGCCGCCGAGGTCCGTCATCCAGCGGGCGTACCCGAGGGTGTCCGGGTCGTTCCTGACGCTGTCCTGGTACAGCGTGAGCAGCGCGACGCCGCGGCCCATCGCGCTCTCGTCCAGCGGCCGGGACGCCTCCAGGCTGGCTCCGGACTGGGCGCCGCCGGGCATCACGGACAGGCACTCCCGGGCGACCTCCGCGGCCAGGATCTCCAGCTTCGCCTGGATCGCGTCCAGGCCGACGAGCCGCTCCGCGGTGTCGGTGCCGGCCCCCGGGCGCAGGTCGGTGTACTCGGCGATCGCACGCGCCGCGGCGGCCTTGCTCAGCGCCAATTCCTGCTGGCGGCGGAGCAGTTCCTCCTCCTGGCGGCGCAGGATCAGCTCCAGCCCGACCTCCGGGCTCACCGGGCGCAGCGCACCGGGGGTCTCCCGGGAGGGCCGGAGGAGCTGGAGGTCGGCGAGCCGGTCCAGGGCGTCGCGCACGGCGGCTTCCGGAAGGGACACCTGCTCGCACAGCTCGGCGATCCCGCTCATCGGCTCGGCGAGCATCGTCCGGTAGACGGTCTCGGCCACGGAATCCAGCCCCAGGGCGCTCAACATCGGTTCCCCCCAATGTCGTGATGTCGTGATGTCGTGATGATTGATTACGCGAACACGTCACGAGATCGTCGCAAGCCGGTCGGCTCCTCCGCAAGGACTCTCCTGCCCGTCGCCGTCGCGGGGGCCGCGTCCTGATCCGGCCGCGTCCTGATCCGGCCGGGCCTATTGCTGCCAGGGCGGGGCGCTTCCGGCGGCCGTCCGGCGCCAGCAGGATGGTCGACACCGGACGGCGGGCAGCGAACGACGCCGCCGGATCACCACCGCCCTCACCCAGCCGTGACCTCCAAGGGGACAGCCATGCCCAGTGCCGCCCGTCTCATCGCCGCCACCGCCGTCGCCGCGTTCTCCGCCGCCACGCTCGCGGGACTGACCGGCATCGGCTGGAACAACCCGACCGGCCCGACCGCGCCGCCGGCCACGCATGTCACCGGCATCGGCACCGGCACCGCCAACGGCATCGGCTGGGACACCCCGGCCGCCGGTATCGGCTGGGACGCCCCGGCCGCCACCGACCACGGCAGCCGGGCCTGACCCCCCGTGCTCCCCGTTCACCTGACGCTGCGCCGGGACGACGACGCCGCCGCACCGACCGACGCCGACGCCGAGACCCTCCACGACGCGCTGTGGGCCCACGCCACCCCGGACACCGGCCTCGAACACGTCCGCGCCCGTGCCGTCCGGCAGGGCATCAGCGTCGTCCTCTACCTCCGCGCCCGCACCGCACCGGAAGCCCGCCAACAGGCCCTGCGCGTGCTCGACGCCGCCCTCGCCGCCGCCCCCGGCAGCCACGGCCACTCGGTGACCCTCCACGGCTGAACCAACGCCCGCACCCTGTCCTCGGGCGCGCTCACGCCGGCCGCGGCGGCAGCGGGACCGGCAGCGCCGGCAGGCCGTCGATGCTGGTGACGACGTACGGCTTGTTCTCGCAGTAGGCGCCGAACTCCTCGTCGCTCTTGCGGCCGAGGTAGTCGGCGTGCAGGTCGCGGTCGGAGCGGTAGTCCATCAGCGGGACCGCGAAGCCGCAGGAGTCGCTGACCCGTTCGGCCGCGACCACCACGACCGCGCGCAGGCCGGGCCCGTCCGCGCCGGGCTCGAAGCGGGCCAGCAGACCGGCGAAGCGCGGGTCGTCGCGGAACACCGCCTCGCCGTGGCCGTGGACGCGCACGACGGTCGGCGGGCCGTCGAAGGCGCACCACATGAGCGTGATGCGGCCGTTCTCCCGCAGGTGGGCTATGGTCTCGGCGGTGGAGCCGCCGAAGTCCAGGTAGGCGAGCGTCCGTTCGTCGAGGACGACGAGAGTGCCGGAGCGCCCCTTGGGCGATACGTTGACGTGGCCGTCGGCCGCGAGCGGCGCGGTGGCGACGAAGTAGACGGGCTGGCGCTCGATGAACGCCCGCAGGCGGCCGTCGATGTTCTCGTATTGCTTTCCCATGCCCGCAATTGTGCGCCCATCTCGCCAGTCGAGAAAGATCATTTCACATATCGAGACAGTTCTCACACCGCATCTCATCCCGAGACCCGCCCCGGGACACGCCAACGGCGGGCCTCCGTACGGTCGTTCGCACGAGGCCCGCCGCCGCTGGGGCGTCCGGCCCGGTCAGGCCTTCATGTAGACGCCCTCCATGAACTCCAGGATCTGCTGGTCCGTCACGCGCCGGCCGTCACGCCGGCCCATCGCCAGGTCGGCCTCGCTGATCATGCCGACCAGCCGCTCGCCGTCGATCACCGGGATGCGCCGGATCTGGTGCTGCTCCATCTTGCGCAGCACCATGTCCATGTCGTCGTCGGCGCGCACGCAGTGCAGGTGGCCGGCGAGGTCCATGGCCGTCATCTTGGCCGGGTCCTTGCCCTCCGCGATACATCGCAGAACGATGTCGCGGTCGGTGATGATGCCCTTCAGCTTCTGGTCGTCGCCGCAGATCGGGAGCGCACCGACGTTCTTGTCGCGCATCATCTTCGACGCCTCGGCGAGCGTCTGGTGCGCGCCGATGCACTGGGCGCCGGTGTGCATGATCTCTCGGGCAGTGGTCACGGGGACTCCTTCGTGAGTGGTTCCCCCCAGGTCGTTCCCCCCGGCTTTCCCCCCGCTCGCTCCCCCACCGGCAGCACCGCACACCCGCGGTGTGACCGTGCGATCACCATAGGCAACATCCCGCCCGCCCGCGACCCCGGCCGCCGATACTGGGAGGGTGACGACGGAAGCCGCCGGGCCCGTTCGCGAGGGCGTGGTCGACGAGGCCGTCCGGGCCAGGCCCGCGGCGGCGCTGCGCCCGTACGTCGCCTGGTACTCCGGCTACCGCCAGCGCGGCATCGCCCCCGCCGTGCACCGCGGCCTGCCCTCCCCCTACCTGACCTTCATCCTCACCCTCGACGAGCCGCTCGTCCTCGCCGCCCACCCCGATCCGGCACAGCGGCCCGACGCGTACGCCACCCTGCTCGGCGGCCTGCACACCGCCCCGGCGCTGATCACGCACGACGGGCGGCAGTCGGGCGTGCAGATCGCCGTGCACCCGCTGGCCGCCCGGGCGCTGTTCGGGGTCCCGGCCGGGGAACTCGCCGGGATCGACCTTCCGGCGGAGGACGTGCTCGGCCGGCTCGCCGCGCACCTCCAGGAGCGGCTGCGGGCCGCCGTGACCTGGGACGAGCGGTTC
>NZ_JBFBDY010000469.1:0-5021 GCF_040683475.1 Kitasatospora sp. NPDC093558
CCCCGAACCGGGCGGTCCGGCCCGCCGCCCCGCCGCAGGGCACGGGCGGCGCCCGACGTCGCGAGGAGACACCAGAGCATGACGGTCTACCAGCCGCCCGGCACCCCCGGCAGCATCATCGCCTACCGCCCCCGCTACGAGCACTGGATCGGCGGCGACTGGGTGCCGCCGGTGCGCGGCGAGTACTTCGGGAACCCGACCCCGGTCACCGGCGAGGTCTTCACCGAGGTCGCCCGCGGCACCGCCGAGGACATCGAGGCCGCCCTGGACGCCGCCCACGCCGCCGCGCCCGCCTGGGGGCGCACGTCCGCCGCCGAGCGCGCCCAGGTGCTCCTGCGCCTCGCCGACCGGATGGAGGCGAACCTGGAGCGGCTGGCCGTCGCGGAGAGCTGGGAGAACGGCAAGCCGGTGCGCGAGACGCTGGCCGCCGACCTCCCGCTCGCCGTCGACCACCTGCGCTACTTCGCCGGCGCGCTGCGCGCCCAGGAGGGCGGCATCTCCCAGCTGGACGAGGACACCGTCGCGTACCACTTCCACGAGCCGCTGGGCGTGGTCGGCCAGATCATCCCGTGGAACTTCCCGATCCTGATGGCGATATGGAAGCTCGCCCCGGCGATCGCGGCGGGCAACGCCGTCGTCCTGAAGCCCGCCGAGCAGACCCCGGCCTCCGTCCTGCTGCTCGCCGAGCTGACCGCCGACCTGCTGCCGCCCGGCGTGGTCAACATCGTGACGGGCTTCGGCGAGGAGGCCGGCGCCCCGCTCGCGGCCAGCCCCCGCATCCGCAAGATCGCCTTCACCGGCGAGACCACCACCGGCCGGCTCATCTCCCGCGCCGCCAGCGACAACCTGATCCCGGTCTCGCTGGAGCTCGGCGGCAAGAGCCCCAACGTGTTCTTCGGCGACGTCGCCGACGCCGACGACGCCTTCTACGGCAAGGCCGTCGAGGGCTTCGCGATGTTCGCCCTCAACCAGGGCGAGGTGTGCACCTGCCCGAGCCGGGCGCTGATCCAGTCCTCGGTCTACGAGCGCCTGCTCGCCGACGGCCTGGAGCGGGTCCGCACGATGCGCCAGGGCAACCCGCTCGACACCGAGACCCAGGTCGGCGCGCAGGCCAGCGTCGAGCAGCTGAAGAAAATCCTCTCCTACTTCGACATCGGCCGCGCCGAGGGCGCCAAGGTGCTCGCCGGCGGCGAGCAGGCCGACCTCGGCGGCGCCCTGGCCGGCGGGTACTACGTGACGCCGACGGTCTTCGAGGGCGACAACCGGATGCGGGTCTTCCAGGAGGAGATCTTCGGCCCGGTGGTCTCCGTCACCCGCTTCGGCGACTTCGCCGAGGGCGTCGCGCTCGCCAACGACACCCAGTACGGCCTCGGCGCGGGCGTCTGGACCCGGGACCTCAACACCGCCCACCGCGCCGGCCGCGCCATCCAGGCCGGCCGCGTGTGGACCAACTGCTACCACGCCTACCCCGCCCACGCGGCCTTCGGCGGCTACAAGAACTCCGGTATCGGGCGGGAGAACCACAAGGCGCTGCTGGAGCACTACCAGCAGACCAAGAACCTGCTGGTCAGCTACTCCCCCGACGAGGTCGGCTTCTTCTAGGCCTCACGCAGTCCTCACGCAGTCCTCGCGCAGTCCTCGCGCAGACCGCACAGGCCTGCGCAGTCCTCGCGGCCGAGGATCACGGCCCGGCCTTCCAGCGGCCGGACTCTTCGCGGGTCGGGAGACCGCTCCCGGTCTCCCGTCCCGCTGCCACTCCCCGTGACATCAGGGCAAATACCACGAAACGCCCATTTGTTGATCCAAGCACATGAATGCGCGAATTTCGCCGACTCGCCGCCGACATGCCCGGCCGCGCCCGGTGGACGTCGTACACAGGGGCTCCCGTCCCTTCCACCCCGGGAGCCTCGAATGACCATCTCCCCCGCCAAGCTCTCCGACCCGACCGTGCGCGCCTTCGTCGCCGCGATCAACGCCGGCGACCGCGCCGCCTTCATGGCCACGCTCGCCCCGGGCGCGACCATGTCCGACGACGGCTCCGACCGCGACATCCACGACTGGACCGAACGGGAGGTCTTCTCGTCGCGCGGCCGCATGGACGTCCAGACCGAGTCCGACGGCGGCCACGCCCTCGTCGCCAACTTCACCAACGAGACCTGGGGGGAGATGCGCACCGCCTGGCGGTTCACCGTCGACGGCGGGAAGATCAGCCGCTTCGAGACCGGCCAGGCGTGAGCGGCCCCGGCCGGGCGTGAGCAGCCCCGGCCGGGCCTGAGCGGCAGGGTCCGTCCTACCCGTCGAGCCCCAGGCACCCGCGCACGGCACGGATGAGGTTGCGCGAACGGATGTCCCCGGTGACGCCCGGCTGCATCCCGTTGGTGACGTAGCCGAAACCGAGCCCGAGGTCCGGGTCGGCGAAGCCCAGCGAGCCGCCCCGGCCCGGGTGCCCGAAACTCGCCGGGGACGCCATCGGCGCGGTCGGGCCGTGCCGCCAGAAGCCCAGGCCGAACGTGGAGTTGACGATCAGCACCCGGTCCGGGCCGCTCACCACCGGCCCGAGCGCCCGGGCCAGCACCTGCGGCCCGAGCAGCGGCGCGAGCGTGCCGCCCGAGCCGTCGTGCCGGTCCGCCGCGCCGACCAGCGCCGCGTAGAACCGGGCCACCGAACGGGCCGTCCCGATGCCGTTCGCGCCGGGGATCTCGGCGGCCTGGACCGCCGGGTCGTTCATGTCCACCCCGGGCAGCACCGAGGCGAAGGAGCGGGCGGTCAGCGAGGACGGGTCCTGGTAGGCGTCCCGGACGTTCTGCTTGGGCCGCAGCCGCAGCCCGCTCGGCCCGGTCCTGGCCGCGTCCGGGGCGGGCAGGTCGACCAGCTTGCCGACGCGCGGCGCGGCAGCGGCCGGCAGCCCGATCCACAGGTCCAGACCGAGCGGCCGGGCGATCTCCTCGGCGAAGTACCGGCCCACGGTGCGCCCGCTCGCCCGCCGCACCACCTCGCCGACCAGCCAGCCGAACGTGTACGGGTGGTAGCCGTGCGCGGTGCCCGGCTCCCAGGCGGGCGCCTGCGCGGCGACGGCCGCGACCGCCCGCTCCCAGGTCAGCACGTCCTCCAGGCGCAGCGGCACGTCCAGCGCGGGCACCCCGGCCTGGTGCGAGAGCAGCCAGCTCACCGGCACCCCGCCCTTGCCGGCCGCCGCGAACTCGGGCCAGTAGGAGGCCACCGGCGCGTCCAGGTCGAGCTCGCCGCGCTCGGCGAGCAGGAGGGCGGTGGTGGCGGTCAGACCCTTGGTGACCGAGCGGAGCACCTGCGCGGTGTCCGCCGTCCACGCGACGGCGGGCGCGGGCCGGCCGCCGACCTCGGGCCGGGCGTCGCCGCCCCACAGGTCGACCACCTTGCGGCCGCGCACGTACAGCGCGAAGGCGGCGCCGAGCTCGCCGTACTCGCGGAAGTTCCGCGCGAAGGCCTCCCGTACCGGCTCGAAGCCGTCGGCCGTCTCGCCCCAGATCTCCACCATCGCGCGCCGTCCTCAGCCCGTGCGACCCGACCGGGCCTGTCCGTAGTTGACCGTATTCGTTCGCGCCCGCGTTCGAAGCGGGCCCGGAAACCCTAACCTGTCGGTCATGACCAACCCTGCCGCGGTGAACCCCGCCGAAGAGCTGCTGGACGTCGTCGACGAACACGACCGGGTGATCGGGACGGCGGTGCGCGGGGAGGTGTACCGGCGCGGCCTCACCCACCGGTGCGTCTTCATCCTGGTCCGCGACCCGTCCGGGCGGATCTTCGTCCACCGCCGCACCGACACCAAGCTCTTCGCCCCCGGCGCCTACGACATGTTCGTCGGCGGCGTCGTCGGTTCCGGCGAGACGTACGCCGAGGCCGCCGTCCGCGAGGCCGAGGAGGAACTGGGCGTGAGCGGCATCGCCCCGCGCCCGATGTTCAAGTTCCTCTTCCGGCAGGACCACCTCTCCTGGTGGTGCGACATGTACGAGGCCGTGTGGGACGGCCCGGTCTCCCCGCAGGAGTCCGAGGTCGCCTGGCACGCCTGGCTGACCCCCGCCGAGCTCGACGAACGCCTCGCCCGCGACGACTTCGTCCCCGACGGCCGCGAGGCCTACCGCCGCTACCTGGACTTCCGCGCCGCGTAGGGCCCGTTGCGCCCGCCGGATAGGGTGGCGCGCATGGCCTCCCGTACGCCGTCGCCGACGGCCGCCCGCGCCGGACGGACCCCCGCCCCGGACCGGTCCCCGGCGCCCGACGCGCCCGGTGCTCCCGGCATGTCCGGCGCTCCCGGCGCGACCGGCGCTCCCGGTACGTCCGCCGCGACCGGCGCCGCCGCGGGCGAGCGCCCGCGCCGCCGGCTGAGCGTCGACGAGCGGCGCGAGCAGCTGATCGCCGTCGCCCTGGAACTGTTCAGCGTGCGCCCGCCGGAGGAGGTGTCGATCGACGACATCGCCGCCGCCGCGGGCGCCTCCCGGCCGCTCGTGTACCACTACTTCCCCGGCAAGCAGGCGTTGTACGAGGAGTCGCTGCGCCGGGCCGGACGCGAACTCGCCGGACGCTTCGAGGAGCCCCCCGAGGGCCCGCTGTCCGAGCGCCTCTACCGCGTGATGGGCCGCTACCTGGACTTCGTCCAGAGCCACGGGCCCGGCTTCGCGGCGCTGCTGCGCGGCGGCTCGGTGGCCGCCAGCGCCGGCACGTCGGCGGTGATCGACGAGGTCCGGCGGGCCGCCCACGACCAGATCCTCAGCCACCTCGCCGTCCCCGCCCCGAGCCCCGGGCTGCGGCTGACCGT
Organism: Kitasatospora sp. NPDC093558; assembly: GCF_040683475.1. Lineage (NCBI taxonomy): Bacteria > Bacillati > Actinomycetota > Actinomycetes > Kitasatosporales > Streptomycetaceae > Kitasatospora > Kitasatospora sp. NPDC093558. The sequence continues at coordinate 4,793 of NZ_JBFBDY010000469.1, forward strand.
CCGCGCCTGGATCGCCAACGCCGAGATCACCTCGCTCGAGTGGCTGGCCGAGCGCTCGGTGCCGCTGGAGGAGCTGCAGCTGCACCTCGTCCAGGAGTTCGTCGCCGCGCTCGTCCTCACCGCCGCCCGGGAACCCGCGCTCGGCGCCGAGCTCGCGACCTTCCTCGCGGACGAACGGCCGGACGGTCCGACCGGGCGCCTCGTGCACGACCTGGCCGGCCTGCTCGCC
>NZ_JBFBDY010000470.1:0-5008 GCF_040683475.1 Kitasatospora sp. NPDC093558
GACCTCGCCCTTGAGGTTGACGGCGAGGAGGCTGACGTAGTCGACGTCGATCTCCGCGCCGATGCCGTGGACGCCGGTGCCGTCGATCTCGACGCACTGGCCCGGGCGGCCGACGGTGGTGCGGTCGGGCTCGGTGCCGCCCTCGCGGATGAGGCCGCCGTCGAGGAGTTCGGCGGTCAGGTTGGAGACGGTGGCCTTGGGCAGGCCGGTGTCGTCGGCGATCCGGGTGCGGGTGCGGGGGCCGTCGTCGCGCAGGAGGCGCAGCACGAGGCCGAGGTTGGCGCGGCGGGAGGAGGAGCGGTCGCGGGCGACGGCCGGTCCGGCCATGGCCAGGTTCCGGACGCCGGTGCCGTCCTGTGCGGGGCTCATCGGTGGCTCCTCGTCTCTTGACTTCGGCCGGAGTTGGTTCAAACAATAACCGAACGAATTCGCAGTGCCCAGGTTCCCTCAGTTCCTCACCGAGGAGGCGCACGTGAAGCCAAGTCCCGCCGCCGGCAGGCTCGTTGCCGCGTTGGCCGTCGTCACCGCGTCGGCCCTGGCGGCCGGCTGCTCCTCCGGACCGTCAAGTACCGGGCAGGGAGCGGCGTCCGCGGGGGGTGTGGTCGAGCTGGAGTTCTGGGGCTGGGCCCCCGGCTACGACCAGGTGGTCGCGAAGTTCAACGCCTCCCACCCGGGCGTCCGGGTGACGTTCGGCAAGACCGCGTCCGGCGCCAAGGGCGGCTACACGAAGATGCTCACGGCGGCCAAGGCGGGCAACGCGCCGTGCCTGGCGCAGGTCGGGTACGAAACCCTGCCGAGCTTCGCCGCGGCGGGCGCCCTCACCGACGTCTCGAAGTACACCGCTGACGCCAAGTCGCAGTTCGCCGAGTGGACGTGGAAGCAGGTGACGATCGGCGGGCAGACCTACGGGATCCCCGTCGACACCGCGCCGATGGCGTTGTTCTACCGCAAGGACCTGTTCGCGAAGTACGGCATCACCGCGCCGCCCGTCACGTGGGACGAGTACGCGGCCGACGCCGCCAAGGTGCACGCCGCCGATCCCACCGTCTACCTCGGCAACTTCGGCAACGACGCCTACAACTACGCCGGGCTCGCCTGGCAGGCCGGCGCCACGTGGTTCGGCACCGGGAACGACCGGTGGCAGGTGAGCCTCGACAGCGCCGCCAACAAGAAGGTGGCCGGCTACTGGCAGGACCTGCTCGACCAGAAGCTCCTGAAGGCCGACCCGAGCTACGACCCCACGCTGTACGCCGACTTGACGGACGGCAGGATCCTGTCGGACGTCAACGCGGTGTGGAACGCGCCCACGCTGGCGGGCAGCGTCAAGAGCGGCGCGGGCCAATGGGCGGTGGCGCCGATGCCCGTCTGGGACGCCGCCAACCCCGCCTACGGCAACGACGGCGGCTCGGCGACCGCCGTCCTCAAGGGCTGCGCGCACGCCAAGGAGGCCGCCGAGTTCGCCACCTGGATGAGCACCGACGCGGGCAGCCTCGGCGACCTGATCACGGTGACCGGCATCTACCCGGCCGCGACCTCCGGCCTCGCCAACCCCGCGCTCGGCAAGCCGGATCCGTTCTTCGGCGGGCAGGTGATCTTCGACGTGTTCCGGGCGGCGAGCGCCCACATCGCCACCGACTGGCAGTGGGGCCCCACCATGACCCAGACGTCCACCGACCTCGGCGACGGGCTCGGCAAGGCGGGCACCGGGGGCGCGACCCTGCCGGGCGTGCTCGCGGACGTGCAGGGCAAGACGGTGGCCGGCATGAAGCAGCAGGGCCTCGCCGTCGCGGGCGGCTGACGACCCGTCCACCCGGTCCCGCGCCACCCCCATGGGCGCGGGCCCGCCACGGTCACTCACCGAGGAGGCAGCACGCCCATGACGACCGTCCACGCCGGGCGGACAGCAGCGCGGAAGTCCGGGCGGCGCTCCGGCGGCCCCCGTCGACAAGGCCGGACGGCGGCGCTGTTCCTGGCCCCCTTCCTGCTGCTGTTCGCCGCCCTCTACCTCGCGCCCATCGGCTACACCGTCCACGAGAGCCTCTACCGGATGCACCGCTCCGGGCTCGGCCTCACCGCCCCCACCCAGGTGTTCGCCGGCCTCGGCAACTACGCGACGGCGCTGGGCGATCCGGAGTTCCGCGGCTCGCTGCTGCGGGTGCTCGTCATCGGCGTCGTGCAGGTGCCGGTGATGCTGCTGCTGGCCCTGGTGCTGGCGCTGCTCCTGGACGCCGGGTCGACGATGTTCAAGCGCTTCTTCCGGCTCGCCTTCTTCCTGCCGTACGCGCTGCCGGGGGTGGTCGGCGCGATCATGTGGTCCTACCTGGTCGCCCCCGGGCTCAGCCCGATCACGGCCGCCGCCGAACACCTCGGACTGCACCTCGACCTGACGTCCGACGGGATGCTCGGCCCCACCATCGGCAACATGCTCACGTGGGGCTGGACCGGCTACAACATGCTGATCCTCCACTCCGCCCTCCAGTCCATCCCGGCCGAGATCGGCGAGGCCGCCCGGATGGACGGCTGCACGGCCTTCGGCGTCGCGTGGCGCGTCAAGGTGCCGATGATCCGGCCGGCGCTCGTGCTGACCACGGTGTTCTCCATCATCGGCACCGCCCAGCTCTACAACGAGCCGGCGATCCTGCACAACGTGGCGCCGAACCTGAGCAGCACCTACACGCCGATCTACGCCGCCTACAACGCCGTGGACGCCGACAACTTCAACCTCGCGGCCACCGAGTCCGTCGTCCTCGCGGTGCTGGCGTTCGCGCTCTCCTTCGGCTTCCTCAAGCTCGTCCAGCGCAGGGGAGCCGAGCAGTGAACACCGCGTCCAGGCGCCAACCCGCCTCCCGCTGGCTCGTGTTGGGCGTGCTGCTCCTCGCCTCCGGCTACTTCCTCGCACCGGTGTGGTGGCTGCTGGTCGCGTCGACCAAGACCAGCAGCGGGCTGTTCTCCGGAAACGGCTTCTGGTTCGGCGACTTCGCGCTCGCCGACAACCTGGAGCAGGTGTTCACGAGGCAGGGCGGCATCTACGGGGAGTGGCTCGGCAACAGCGCCCTCTACGCCGTCGGCGGCGCGGGTGCCAGCACCCTGATCTCCGCGATGGCGGGGTACGCGCTGGCCAAGTACCGATTTCGGGGCCGGGAGTTGACGTTCAACGGCGTGCTCGCCGCCGTGCTCGTCCCGCAGCCGCTGCTCGCCGTGCCGCTGTACCTGCTGTTCTCGCAGCTGCACCTGGTCAACGGCTACTGGGCGGTCCTGCTGCCCAGCATGGTCAGCCCGTTCGGGGTCTACCTCGCGCGCATCTACGCCGCCGCGTCCGTGCCCGACGAGCTCATCGAGGCCGGGCGCATCGACGGCGCCGGCGAACTGCGGATCTTCGCCACCATCGCGCTGCGCGTGATGTCGCCCGCGCTCGTGACGGTGTTCCTGTTCCAGTTCGTCGCCATCTGGACCAACTACCTGCTCCCCGTGCTGATGCTGGCCGACGACCACCTCCAGCCGGTCACCGTCGGCGTCGTCGGCTGGCAGGCCCAGCGGGCGATCGGGCCCGGCGCGCCGCCGCTCAACGTCGTCGTCACGGCGGCCATGGTGTCCGCGATTCCCCTGGTCGTCCTGTTCCTGTCCCTGCAGCGCTTCTGGCGCGCCGGCCTCACCGCCGGCAGCACCAAGTGAGGAGACCCGCCGTGCCCGCGAGGTACCACCTGAGGTTCCAGCTCCACGCCGCGTCCGACGCCGCCGAACTGGCCGCGTTCTGCCGGGAGTCGGGGGTCGACGAGGTCGTGCTGCTGCTCGGGGCCGAGGAGTTGTCCGCCGGGCACCCGTCCGGCGAGGCCGAGGACCGGCTGTACGAGACCGCCCGGGCCGCCTCGGAGGTGCTGCGGGAGGCCGGGCTCGACGTGAGCCTCAACCCCTGGGTGACGGCCGGGCACGCCGACCGGGGGCGCGTCGACCGGCTGGGCTTCGCCCCCATGGTCGGCCCGACCGGTACGGTCGCGACCGCCCAGGCCTCCTTCGCCTGCCCGCGCTTCCGCTCCTGGCTCACCGCCCACTACGGGCGCTTCGCCGAACTCGGCTTACGGGTGCTGTGGTTGGAGGACGACTTCCGCTACCACAACCACGCCCCGCTGGAGTGGGGCGGCGGCTTCGAGCCGCTGATGCTCGACCGGCTGGGGGAGGCGTTGGGGTCGTCGGTGACCCGGGAGGAGGTCGTCTCCGCCGTGACGGCTCCGGGCGCTCCCCACCCGTGGCGCGCTGCACTCCAACGGGTTTGGCGCGAAGCGCAGTTGGAGGTGGCGCAGGCGGTCGCGAAAGTCGTCGCCGAGCGGTCGGACGGGCGGACGCAGCTCGGGCTGATGAGCTCCGAACCCGGCGTCCACTCCGTCGAGGGCCGCGACTGGCCGGCCCTGTTCGACGCGCTCGCCATCGACGGACGGGTCTCGCACCGGCCGCACTTCGCCCGCTACTCCGACGCACCGGGGCGCGAACTGAGCTTCTCCGTCTGGATGCTGGAGGTGCAGCGGGCGCTGCGGCCCGCACACGTGCGCAGCGAACCGGAGGTCGAGAACTGGCCGCACACCGCGTGGTCGAAGTCCGACACCCAGACGTGGTCCGAGCTCGTCGCCGCCCAACTGGCGGGCTCCGACGCGCTGTTCCTCAACCTCCATCCGATGCAGTCCGGCCGGGCGGGCCGCTTCCCGCGCGTCGCCGAGCTGCTGTGCAGGTCGCGGCCCGCGCTCGATCGCGTGGCGTCGAAGGGGGACACCTTCGGCGTGGCGCTGCCGGTGCGCCAGGACGCGGCCGCGCACGTGCGGACCGTCCGGGGCGGGCGCCTGGCCGACCTGGCCGTCGACCCGGGCCCGGCGGCGGACTTCCTGCTGCGCTACGGCGTCCCGGTGACGGCCGGGGACGCGCCGGTGCGGGTGCTGTTCGGGCAGGTGGCGTGGGCGTCGGCATGGTCGCCGTCGTCCCGCCGCACTCGGTGGACGTCGTGCTGTCGGTCCTGGAGGAC
>NZ_JBFBDY010000471.1:0-5001 GCF_040683475.1 Kitasatospora sp. NPDC093558
GCCTTGGGGAGCATCGGGGCAGCCGATATCGGCTGCCCCGATGCTCCCCAAGGCCGGAGACGGCTCCCCGCCCCGCAGTCTCGGAGGAGAATCAGGCGAGGCAGAACTCGTTGCCCTCGATGTCCTGCATCGTGATGCACGACTCGTTGACGCCATCGGCGCGCTGCGTCAGCACGTGTTTCGCGCCGAGCGCCATCAGCCGTGCGCATTCGGCCTCGAGTGTGGCCAGGCGCTCCTCACCCACGAGCCCGGCGCCGGCCCGCACATCGAGATGCACCCGGTTCTTGACGACCTTGCCTTCGGGAACTCGCTGGAAGAGCAAGCGCGAACCCACACCCGAGGGATCGGTGCACGCGAAGTAGATCTCATCCTCGGGCGGCAGCGAGCGGTGGTACTCCTCCCACGTGGCAAAGCCCTCCGGGACCGTCGGTACGACGTACCCCAGCACCTCGCACCAGAAGGCGGCGAGGCGCGCAGGCTCCGCGCAGTCGAAGGTCACTTGGAACTGTTTGATCGTTGACATCGGCGCACGATAACAGGAGCCCTGTCATCTCCCCAGGTCGGGAGGTCCGCACGTGGCCGGGAGGAGACGCCTGCCACCCGCTGCTGTGTCGTGCGGTCGCAGAGGTGAACCGAGGTCAGTGCCTCCCCAAAGGGAACCCGGGATGCGATCCCGTCCGGCCACTCTCGTGCTGCCAAAGATCAGTTACGGGACAACCCGTAGAAGCGGCGCCGCCGGTGGCCGCCGGGGTGTCGGTGGCGGGCGCTACGGTCCGGGCATGGATCAGGAACTCCTCGCGCAGCAGGCGCCCCTGCCCGGCCGGGTCGGGCACGTGGGCGGCATCGAGTCGCTCACGCTGGACGGGCGGCGCTACTACTTCGGCTTCGACCACCAGAGCGATCTGGTGCTCTCCCCGCTGATCGCCGACGCCGGGGCGATGGCCGCCTTCGCAAGCGCGCACATGCTCCAGAGCGCCGGCCGGCACGACGCGGCCCACTGGGCGGGCCTGGTCGCCGCAGCGGCCGGGCACTCGGGGCTGACGGACGACGACGCGCAGCGGGAGGTCCTCTCGGCGCGGTTGCGCGACGGTCTGCCGGAGTCCGGGAGTCACCTGCTGTACCTGCTGGGCGCGGCCACCGGGTGGGACGACTGGTTCGGGGCGGCGCCGCCGCGGGTGCAGGAGGCGCTGGACGGGCTCGGCTTCGACGGCGGGGACGACGAGGACGGCGACGAGGACGGCGACGAGCTGGAGGAGCTGCTCGACGGCTGCCTGGAGGCGGTACGGGAGTTCGGCGCGCGGGCGCGGCCCGAGGAGTGGGCGGTGGCCCGGTACCACCTGACGGCGGCGATAGGTCATCTGCCGGCCAACTGGGGCCTGCTGTTCGCGCCGCTGGCGCAAGGCGTCCAGGCGCAGGACGTCCAGGCGCAGCAGGCGGGCGGGTTCGAGGAGGGCGAGGCGTAGGAGGCGATCACTGCGCCCCGGACGCCCCGGGTCCGCCGCCCGGGGCGCTGCGGGCAGCCCTATGCCTGCGCGTCCAGGAGTGCGCGCACCGCTGCCGCTTCCCGGGCGGTCAGGGCGATGCGGAAGCGTGCGCGCAGTTCGGCGATCACCTGGTCGCAGGTCAGCTGCCTCTCCTCGCTCGTTCCGTCGGGATGCTGCGTGCGCAGTGTGCGGTCGCGCAGCACGTACCTGGCCCGGTCCTCGCCGCGCTGGGCGGTGATGTGGTCGGTGAACACCGAGCGGGGGTGGGTGGTGGTGTAGTGGTAGGACACTTCGATGTCGGCCGGGGCCGTGGTCTCGAAGCCGAAGGCGTAGACGTCGAACCATCCGTGCGCGTGCAGTGAGCGCAGTGCCCACGTCTCCTCGTCCTCCTGGTCGACTTTCCAGGTCCATGCGCCGACGGTGACCGGTGTCGGTGTGCCGGGCAGCAGCGGTACGGGGTGCAGCGGTCCTTCGTCGCCGAACCCGACGTCGGCCAGGAACAGCCGGCCCTCGGCCTCGACGGTCAGGGTGACGTGGGAGCGGAAGCGCAGGTCGCCGCGGTTGCCGCGGCGCACGCGGGCGAGGTGGCGGCGGACGGTGAATCCCAGGGACTCCAGGACGGCCGCGAACAGCAGGTTGTGTTCGATGCAGCAGCCGCCGCGTCCGCGTGTGACGAATCGTTCCTGCAGGGACCGGGTGGTGACCGGGCCGGGTGTGCGCAGCCCGATGTCGATGGTTTCGAAGCTGAAGGCGGCGAGGTGGAGGCGGTGCAGGCGGGTGAGCGTCTCGATGCTCGGCTCGCGTGGTCCGTCGTAGCCGATGCGGGTGAAGTAGGCGTCGGGGTCGAGTCCTTCGGCGTCCCAGAGGCAGGGGGCCGGGGCGGCGGGTGCTTGGGTGGTGGCGGTGGTCGGCATGGGGGTGGCTCTCCTTCGGGGTGGTGCACGTGGGTCAGGCGGCCACGGGCGGGGCGGGGCGGCAGGCGGCGCTGCGGGTGGCGCAGTGGGCGGTGCGCCGGATCGCTTCGCGCAGTGCGGCGGCGATCTCGGCGTCGTCGGGGGGGTGGGTGTGGGCGAAGCGGTCGGCGGATCCGCAGACCGCGAGGTCGACGTCCTCGACCACGACGGCGCCGGCGACCCCGAGTGCCTTGCGGGCCTCGGCCTGGGCCCAGACGCCGCCGTAGCGGCCGAAGGCGGCGCTCAGGACGGCGACGGGCTTTGCGGCCAGTGCGCCGTGCCCGTGGGGGCGCGAGAGCCAGTCGATGGCGTTCTTCAGCACGGCGGACATGGTGCCGTTGTGCTCGGGTGTGAAGAGCATGATCGCGTCGCTGCGGGCGGCGGCTTCGCGCACGGCGGTGGCTGCGGCGGGGAGGAGGTCCGCGTGGTCGATGTCCTCGTTGTAGAAGGGGAGGTCGGCCAGGTTCTCGTGGAGTTCGACGGTGACCCCGTCGGGTGCCAGCCGGGTGGCGGCTTGGGCGAGTTGGCGGTTGTGCGAGCCGGCCCGGAGGCTGCCGGCCATCGCGAGGATGTGCAGGGTCATGGGAGTCGGCTCCTTGGGGAGAGGGGCGGCGCTCTGGTGGCGGGGTGTCAGTGGTGCGACAGGAGGGATCCGAGGCCGTGGACGCGGTCCTCGATGCCGTTGTGCCGCAGGGCGTGCCAGTACAGGGCGGTGTTGTTGGAGATGACGGGTTTGCCGATCCAGGTCTCGGCGGTGGCGGCCAGGCGGGCCAGTGCCACGTTGGTGCCGATCTGGACGATCGCGTCCACGGCGTCGGTGTCGATGTCCTTGATGGTGTCGCGCAGTTGGGTCTCGGACACGTGGGCGATGCGGGCGGGGTTGCTGCAGCCGAGCCCGCGCACCGTCACCACGTCGTATCCGGTGTCGGTGAAGAACCGGCTCGCGGTGTCGTCGCCGGCCGGGACGTAGGGGGTGATGAGCGCGATGCGGCGGGCTTCGTGGGCGTCCAGGGCCTCGCGCAGGGCGTCGGGGCTCATGGTCACCGGCACACCGCCCGCGGCCGACTTCATGGACGCCAGGACCCGCTCGTGGGCCCCGGGGCCGTCCCAGTAGATCTCGGGGGAAAAGCCGATGACGACGCAGTGCGGGGAGCAGGGCGTCAGGTGCTCGATCGCCCGGTGGGTGGCGTCGCGGTAGCTGCTGATCAGGGAGCCGACGTCATCGGCGATGGACAGGTCCTGGGTGGGCATCCGGCTGGTGTGGTTGGTGACGCCGGCCGGCCGCATGGCCTCCATCTCCGGCTGGGCGGAGGTGTTCGTGGCGGGGACGATCACGCCGACCTTGAGGCGCGGCCCGAGCGAGTCGGTCATTTCTCTCTCCTTACAAAGGGGGGCGGGGAGGCTTTTCAGCGTGCGGGGTGTTCGCGCCGATAATCCGGCTCTTTGACGACCAGGTGCTTGCGCCCGGATATCTCGGGTCCGACGACCGTGTCGTTCCACGACGTTTCGGGAACCGGCTCGAGTGCGATGGAGACGGCGCACGCGGGGACGTCGAAGTGCTCCGCGATGACCGTGGTGATCGCGTCGGCGAGGTCCCGCTTCTGCTGCGGGGTGACGTCGCGGGGGAAGTGCTTGATGTTGACGTGCGGCACGTGTGGCCTCCTTTGTGATGCGTCGTACCGGAGGCTTGTCGCGCAAAACGATTGACCCGGCGGCCCTTTTCCCGGGCCCCCCGAAAAGGTTTTCTGCTGTGATGCTCGTCCCATTGGCGGACGTGATCCTCAATGGTGGCAGCGAATTCTCGCCGGACCGTAGGGACCTAGGTCCCCGGGACCGGGGCCGTACGTACCGCCGTTCTCCCCGAAACCGGTATGCGCGCAAATAATTCATCGAACCGGCGAGTAGGGGTTTGAAAGACGGCCGGACCGCTCCCCCGGCGGCCGGCCCGCGGCCTCCTTGGGTCACACCGGTCGCGGCACGCCGGGAGGGGCGGCCCGGCCGGGTCCGGCCGGCCGGGCGGGCCCCTTGCGCGATAGTCGTCGCAGAGATAATCTCTGCGTAGAACATTTCGGCGAAGGGGAGAGCACGGCATGTGGAGCCACGAGTACACCGGTGAGACGACGGCGGCGCCCGAGGCGGTCTGGGCGGTGCTGAAGGACCTCGACAACTGGCCGCAGTGGGACGGCTCGATGGAGTCGGTCACGCTGCTCGGCCCGTTCGAGGTGGGCAGCGAGGTGTCGATGACGCCCTGCGGCCAGGAGCCGATCACCTCGGTGATCACCGCCATCGAGGAGAACGCCCACTACGCCGACGAGACCGCATTCGCCGGCGTGGTGCTGCGCTTCAGCCACCGGCTCAGCCCGCGCGGCGACGGCGGCACCACGGTGGTGCACCGCCTGGAGATCGACGGGCCGGGTGCCGGCGAGACGGGCCCGCAGCTGGGCCCGGCCATCACCGAGGACTTCCCCGAGGCCATGGAGGCCCTGTTCACCCACGCGGGCAGCGCCACCGTGTGAACCCCCGTGTGAGCCCGTCCGCCACAAGCCCGTGCCGCCGGGGGTGCC
>NZ_JBFBDY010000472.1:0-4986 GCF_040683475.1 Kitasatospora sp. NPDC093558
GCGGGAGCAGCTGGTCGAGCTCGTCAACGACGGCAAGTACCACCTCGTCGTCGACATGGAGGGCGTGGACTTCCAGGTCATGCGCCATTCTCGCGCCGCCCGGGGCCGGGCCACCACCGATTAATCGGGGACGCCGCCGGGCGCTCGGGGCTGGGCGAGCGGCCGCGCCAGGCCGCGCCGCCGGGCGGTGCAATGGCGGGCCGAGCCGGGCGTCCGTCCGCCGCGCGGGCTACTCGACGGCCACGCCCAGCCGCTCGCCCAGCACCGCCGCGTCCGTGGTCGGCGCGTCGCACGCGAAGTGCCGGCAGACGTACGCGGCGGGCGCCCCGCCCACCAGCGGCCGGTCGGCCAGCAGCGGCACCTCGGTCTCGCCGGTCGCCGGCGCCCCGACCGCCACGACCGCCCCCGGCGCGGTCCCCAGCAGCGCCGCCCGCCGCAGCGCGGCCGTCGCCGGGTCGTCCGCGGGGCCGACGACGGCGACCTCGCGCGGCCCGTCGAGCAGCGCCTCCGCGACGGCGAGGCCCCAGCCGATGAACCGCGGCGCCCGCGCGGCGAGCGCGCCGACGATGCCGAGCGCCCGTTCGGCGGCGGTGCGGTGGCGGGCCGAGCCGGTGTACGCGGCGTACGTGAGCAGGGCGCCGGCGGCGGCCGTCCAGCCGGACGGGGTCGCGTTGTCGGTCGGGTCCTGCGGGCGGCGGATCAGCTCCTCGGCGTCGTCGGCGGTGTCGTACAGGGCGCCGGACGCCTCGTCGGTGAAGTGCTTGAGCACGGTGTCGAGGAGCCCGCCGGCCAGCTGGAGCCACTCCGCCTCGCCGGTGACGGCGTACAGCGCGAGGAAGCCCTCGGCGGTGTCCGCGTAGTCCTCCAGGACGCCCGCGTTGGTGCCCGCCCGGCCGTCCCGGGAGGTGCGCAGCAGCCGCCCGTCGGGGGTGAGGTGGACGGCGAGCAGCAGGTCGGCGGCGCGCTCGGCGGCCTCGACGAGGTCGGGCCGGTCGAGGAGGGCACCGGTCTCGGCGAGGGCCGCGATCGCGAGGCCGTTCCACGCGGCGACGACCTTGTCGTCGCGGGCGGGCGCGGGCCGCTGGGCGCGGGCCGCGAGGAGCCGCTCCCTGATGGCCTCGAACTCGTCGAAGTCCTCGGGGTCGGCGAGGAGTTGGAGAACGGAGGTGCCGTGCTCGAACGTGCCGTCCGCGGTCACCGAGAACAGCCGGGCGGCGGTGGCGGCGTCAGCCGGGCCGAGGAGGTCCACCAACTGGCCCGGCTCCCACACGTAGTACGCGCCCTCGGCGGAGGCACCGGTCTCCTCGTCGAGGCTGTCGGCGTCCAGCGCGGAGGCGAACGCGCCCTCGGGGGTGCGGAGTTCGCGCAGCAGGAAGTCCGCGGTCGACAGCGCCACCCGGCGGGCGAGCGGGGATCCGGTGGCGCGCCACAGGTGCAGGTAGGCGCGCAGCAGCAGCGCGTTGTCGTACAGCATCTTCTCGAAGTGCGGCACGACCCACTCGGCGTCCACCGCGTACCGGGCGAAGCCCCCGCCGAGCTGGTCGTGGATGCCGCCGCGGGCCATCGCCTCGCCGGTGCGCACGGCCATCTCCAGCGCCGCCTGCGAGCCGGTGCGGGCGTGGTGGCGCAGCAGGTACTCGATCACCATGGCCGGCGGGAACTTGGGCGCGCCGCCGAAGCCGCCGCGCCGCTCGTCGAAGTCGCGGCTGAGGGTGACCAGCGCCTGGTGCAGGTCCGCCGCCGCGGGCGGGTGGTGCGCCCCGGCCGAGTACACCGAGGCCCGCTCGGCGAGGTCGGCCCGGATCCGCCCGGCCACCTCGCCGACCTCCTCGCGCCGGTCCCGCCAGGCGGCGTCGACGCCCTCCAGCACCTGCCGGAAGGACGGCATGCCGTGCCGGGGCTGCGGCGGGAAGTACGTACCGAAGTAGAACGGCTCCTTGTCCGGCGTCAGGAACACCGTCATCGGCCACCCGCCCTGCCCGGTGGCCGCCTGCACCGCCTCCATGTACACGGCATCGACGTCCGGCCGCTCCTCGCGGTCCACCTTGACCGCCACGAACCGCTCGTTCAGGTACCCGGCGACACCCTCGTCCTCGAACGACTCGTGCGCCATGACATGACACCAGTGGCACGCCGCGTACCCCACCGACAGCAGGACCGGCACGCCGCGGCGCCCGGCCTCGGCGAAGGCCTCGGGGCTCCACGGCCACCAGTCGACAGGGTTGTCGGCGTGCTGCAGCAGGTAGGGCGAGGTCGCGTCCGCGAGACGGTTCGGCATGGCCCCATCCTCGCGCATCGGCGGCCGGACGGGGGCCGGGGGCTCACTCCTTCGGGGACTCCGGGTCCTCGGCGAAGTTGACCTTCTTGAACTGGCGGTTCATCGACTTGGCCAGGAACCAGGTGGCCACGCCGAGGGCGGCGAAGACGACGAAGCCGAGGAGACCGGGGGTGACCTTGGCGTCGTCGACGGCGAGGTCGGCGGCGAAGTGGACGAGGTTCACGGGGGCGCTCATATCTCTATGGTGGCCCGGCTCACGGCGAGCCGGGCCATCGGGGGGGGTCAGTCGCGCGTGTCGGCGGCCTCGGCCGCCAGGGTGGGGGTGCGCAGGCCGGCGAACAGGTCGTCCTCCGGCAGGTCCACGTCGATCAGGGTACGGGCCAGCTCGTAGTCCTCGGTGGGCCAGACCTCGCGCTGGACCTCCAGCGGGACGCGGAACCACGGGCCGTCCGGGTCGATCTGGGTAGCGTGGGCGATCAGCGCGCGGTCGCGGGTCTCGAACCAGTCCTCGCAGCGCACCCGGGTGGTGATCTCGCGCTCCTTGCGGCCGCTCTTCTCCCAGCCGGCGATCCACTCGCCGTACGGGGAGTCGTGGCCGTGCTCGGTCAGGTAGGCGTGCAGCGCGCGGATGCGGCCCATCGGGAAGCCGTGGTTGTAGTACAGCTTCAGCGGCTGCCAGGGCTCACCGGCCTCCGGGTAGGCGTCCGGGTCCCCGGCGGCGTCGAAGGCCAGCATGGTGATCTTGTGGGTCATGATGTGGTCGGGGTGCGGGTAGCCGCCGTTCTCGTCGTAGGTCGTGATGACCTGCGGCCGGAACTCGCGGATGAGCCGGACCAGCGGCTCGGCCGCCTCCTTCACGTCCTGCAGGCCGAAGCAGCCCTCGGGCAGCGGGGGCAGCGGGTCGCCCTCGGGCAGGCCGGAGTCGACGAAACCCAGCCAGGCCTGCCGGATCCCGAGGATCTCCCGCGCGGCGTCCATCTCCTTGCGCCGCACCTCGTGGATGTTCTCCTCGACGTACGGGTCCCCCTGGAGCTTGGGGTTGAGGACCGACCCGCGCTCGCCCCCCGTGCAGGTGGCCACGAGCACGTCCACCCCCTGGTCGACGTACATGGCCATGGTGGCCGCGCCCTTGCTGGACTCGTCGTCCGGGTGGGCGTGCACCGCCATCAGTCGCAACTGCTCAGTCAACGCCTTGCGTTCCTTCCCTGTCGTCCGGGCGTCGGCGCGAAGCCGGCCGACCCGTCGTCCGAGCCGCACACTCAGGGGACCGCGTCACCGCGGGACCGGGCGGCCGGACGTCCGCCGGCACGGCCGGGCCCCGCCCCGCCGCTTCGGGCGCGGGCGTGCCCCTCCTATAGTGACGGACTGGAGGAGCGCCGCATTCCCCCGCACCACCCGCGCGGCCCTTCCCCGGAGAGGACTCGGCCCGATGACCGCAGACACCACCACCGCCAAGCTGCCCGAGGGACGCTACGGCCGGAGCGCCGACCGCGAGGCGGACCGCCGCCTGAAGGTCGTCGGCGCGGTCTGCGGCGTGCTCGGCCTCGGCGTGGTCGCCTGGCTGGGCGGCTCGTACCTGCTCCGCGAGACGGCGATCAACGGTGCGGTGCCGACCTTCCAGGTGGTGTCGGACTCCGAGGTCCAGCTGCACCTCTCGGTGCGCAAGGGCGACGGGACGGCCGGCAGCTGCACGGTCCGCTCGCAGGGCTCGGACGGCGCGGTGGTCGGCCTGGCCGACTTCCCCGTCCCGGCCACCGGCTCCAGCTACGACGCCGTGGTCAGCCTGCGCACCACCGCCCGCGGCACCACCGCCGAGCTCCTGGGCTGCACTCCCGCCAAGTGACCCACGAACGGCCGGGTGCCGGGTGGCGCCCGGCCCGGCAACCTGCGCATATTCGATCCCGCGAGCGGGCATCCAGACAGAGGCCCGCGCCGGTCTCCGTACACCTCGGCGCAACGCCGTCGTCAATGGCGCGACAACGACCCTCCCGCTTGTCGGCAGGACTTGTTAGGCTCGTGGTTTCGCCCCTTTCCGCACCGGATGGTACGGGAGCGGGCGTTGCTTTGTAGTTGAGACCGATATCACCACCGACCCCCTGCTGACGACTCACACCCTCAGCACAGCCCCAGCACCTACGAGGAGCACCTGTGACCCAGACCAGCGAGAACGTGACCTGGCTCACTCAGGCCGGCTATGACCAGCTCAAGGCCGAGCTGGATCACCTGACCGGACCCTGGCGCATCGAGATCGCCCAGAAGATCGAGGCGGCGCGCGAGGAGGGCGACCTCAAGGAGAACGCCGGCTACCACGCCGCCAAGGAGGAGCAGGGCAAGTACGAGCTGCGCATCCGCCAGCTGACCCAGCTCCTGGAGCGCGCCAAGGTCGGCGAGGCCCCCGCGGACTCGGGCGTGGTGGCCCCGGGCATGATCGTCACGGTCGCCTTCGACGGCGACGAGGACGACACCATGGAGTTCCTGCTCGCCTCGCGCGAGGTGGCCAGCTCCGGCGACCTGGACGTCTACTCGCCGCAGTCGCCGCTGGGCCGCGCGATCGACGGCAAGCAGATCGGCGACGAGGCCACCTACGAGCTGCCGAACGGCCGGCCCGCGATGGTGAAGATCCTCAAGGTCACGCCGCACGCCGGCTGACCCACCCCCGGAACACAGCACGCCGGAGGGCGGCCGCGGAGCACCGCGGCCGCCCTCCG
>NZ_JBFBDY010000473.1:0-4986 GCF_040683475.1 Kitasatospora sp. NPDC093558
TACATTCCGAACCCGGAAGCTAAGCCTCACAGCGCCGATGGTACTGCAGGGGGGACCCTGTGGGAGAGTAGGACGCCGCCGAACAATCATTCCAAAAAGACCCACTCCCGACCGGGAGTGGGTCTTTTTGCGTTACCCTCTGCGAATGCAGAACCTGACCCTGACCTGGCAGTCCGCCGGGGGCACCGCCGTTGCTCTCTACGGGGGTGCGTACGTCAGCGCGCGGGTCAGGAAACCGGCCCTGTCGGCGCTCCTGCGCGAGGCCGGCACCCTGCTCGCCCTGTTCGCACTGTGGCAGCTGGTCGGGCACCTGTCGGTGATGAGCGCGGACCACGCGCTGGACCGGGCGAGCTGGATCCACCGGACCGAGCTGGCGATCGGGTTGCCGGACGAAGCGTCGTGGCAGGCCGCGATCACGCCCTACCCGGTGCTGGTGCGGCTGGCGAACTACTACTACGCGTCCATGCACTTCGGCGTCATGCTGCTCGTGCTGCTCTGGGTGTTCCTCCGGCACCGCGAGCGGTACGCGTGGGTGCGCAACACCGTGGTGATCACGACCGCGGTCTGTCTCCTCGTCCAGTTCATCCCGGTGGCACCGCCGCGGATGCTGCCGCAGAACGGCTTCGTGGACGTGGCCGCCGAGTACGGGCAGTCCGTGTACGGGGGCGCGGTCGGCGGCGTGGTGGTGGCGGACCAGCTGTCCGCGATGCCGTCGGTGCACGTGGCGTGGTGCGTGCTGGCGGCGGTCGCGGTGATCCGGGTGGCGCGGAGCCCGTTCCGCTGGCTGATGGTCCTGCATCCCGTCCTGACCGTCGCCGTGGTCGTCGTGACCGCCAACCACTTCTGGGCGGACGGCATCGTCGCCGTCGCGATCCTGTGCTTCGCCTACGCCGTCCTGGCGTTGACGGCACGTCGGCGGGGCCGGTCCTCCGTCGAGACGGAGGACCGGCCCCGGAGCGGGTCCGACGCGCGGACGTCGCGGACCGAGAAGGTCACTTGATCGGCAGGGCGATCCGACCCCACTTGCCGTTGCTCAGCCTGGCCGTGGCCCCGTACCAGGCGATGAGCCCGGCCAGCGCCGCGACCCAGCCCGCGAGCTTGGTGAGGCTGGCGTGGCTGCCGAACGCGCCGATGGCGGCGACCAGCAGGGACAGCGTCAGCAGGCCGTAGACGGCACGGTTGTACAGGCCCGCGCCCCAGCTCGCCGCGGTGAGGGTGAGGCCGAGCAGGGCCCACAGCAGCAGGAACAGCCCGGCGGCGTTCTTGCTCGCGCCGCCGGCCATCGACCAGGTCGCCCAGAAGGCGCCGAGGCTGGTGAAGGCGGTGCCGGTGAAGCCCTCGCCGCCGCGGAGCTGCCAGAGGCCCGCGACGAACAGGGTGAGGCCGCCGACGACGTGGGCGAGGTGGGCCGCGTCCCCGACGCCGGTGCCCTTGAGGATTCCGGTCGAGAGCAGGCCGAAGGCGAGAAGTGTGAGGCCGAGTGCGAGGTAGCCGAGGTTACCCGCGTCGGCTCCGGTGGGACGGGCGTTCGTTGCCCCGGAGGCGTCGTTGCTCACCGGAGGCTCCTTTCACTCTGGGCGCGCGCAGGGCGCAGTCAACGCAGGAGGGTGGTCCGAAGGAGTGGTTGCGAGAGGGTGCGCGCGACCGCGCCGAGGGCGCACGGCAGGAGCGTGCGCGGGCTGCGGTCAGAGGTGGTGGGCCGAGGCCGAGTGATCCGGGCCAAGGGTTCGGGCCAGGGGTTCGGGGGAAGTCCCCGCTGAGGTCGGTGTACCCGTGCCGACCTGGCTTGTACCCTTGTGAATCGCACAATTTGTGGCGTCGTCAGCTGTGGAACGCTCACGACCGGCCGCCGGGTGGGCCCGGGCGTGGCAGATCTGCTCAGCCGAGCCGAGCCAAGCCGCAGCCCGAGCACCGGGGTTACCGCGTACCGGGGCTCAGCCCACGCGCTGGGCCGGCACCCGCAGCGTCAGGATCGCCATGTCGTCGGACGGCGGCTCCGGGGCGAAGCGCTCGACCGCGCGCTGCACGCGCATGGCGACGGCTCCGGCGGTGAGGCCGGTGCAGCCGGTGAGGACCTCGGCGAGCCCGTCGTCGCCGAGCATCCGGCGGCCCTCGCGCCGCTCGGTGACGCCGTCGGTGACGCAGAGCAGGACCTCGCCGGGGGAGAGCACCAGGTGCTCGGCGGTGAGGTCGAGGTCGTCCATGACGCCGAGCAGCGGCTGCGGGGTGGCGGCGCGGTCGACCTGGCCGTCGGTGCGCAGCCGCAGCGGCAGCGGGTGGCCGGCGCAGACCAGGGACAGTTCGGTGCTGCCGTCCGGGCGGGGCGTCAGTTCGCCGTAGAGCAGGGTGAGGAAGCGGCTGCGCGAACCCTCGTCCAGGATGGCCGCGTTGAGCCGGCTGAGGACCTGCGGGGCGTCCAGGCCCTCGCGGGCGAGCAGGCGCAGCGAGTGGCGGGCGAGGCCGGTGACGGAGGCGGCCTCGGGGCCGGTGCCGCAGACGTCGCCGATGGCGAAGCCGTAGGTGCCCTCGCGGATGGTGAACAGGTCGTAGAAGTCGCCGCCGACCTCGTTGCCCTCGCCGGCGGCCTGGTAGTAGACGTCCACCTCGACGCCGGGGATCTCGGGCAGGTCGGGCGGCAGGAGGCTGCGCTGGAGTGCCTGGCTGGTGGCGGTGCGCTCGGAGTAGAGGCGGGAGTTGTCGAGGGCGAGGGCGGCACGGCGGGAGAGGTCCTCGGCGAGTTCGAGGATCTCCTGGCGGAAGCGGATGCCGGCCGGGGTGCCGAGGGCCAGCAGGCCGATGACGCGGTTGCGGGCGGTGAGCGGCAGGACGACGGTCTCGCCGAGCACGCCCGCGAGTTCGGGGCTGTCGGTGAACCCGCCGGCGGCGGTCTCGGCGGGCGCGGGCCAGAAGCGGGCGTTGTGGGCCGGGCCGGGGTCGGGCGCGGGGGTCTTGTCGAGCAGGCCGCGCAGCGCGTCGATGCGGTCCTCGTCCTCGTGCAGGACGAAGGCGAGGCCGGGGGCGGCGCCGTGATCGCCCTTGGTGTAGACGGCGCACCAGGAGGCGAGGGTGGGGACGGCCATCTGGGCCATCAGGGCGAGGGTCTGCTCGTGTTCGAGGGTGCCGGCGAGCAGGTCGGAGGCCTCGACGAGGAAGGAGAGCGAGCCGCGGCGCAGTCGTTCGAGCTCGGTGAGGCGGGTGCTCTCGACGGCGAGGGCGACCCGGTCGGCGGCGAACTGCAGGCGCAGCGCGTCCTCGTTGTCGTAGCGGCCGGGGGCGGCGGTGGCGATGCCGAGGGAGCCGATCAGCCGGCCCTCGACCTTGAGCGGGACGGTGACGAGGGAGCGCAGGCCGCTGCCGTCGAGCAGGGGCAGTCCGGTCGGACGGGCGGTCAGGTCGTCGTGGACGGTGGGCAGCCGGGCGGAGTCGTAGCGGTTGCCGTGCTCGACCGGGAAGCGGGTGTGGCGGCGGTGGCCGGTGGTGAGGCCGGTGGCGGCGCGGACCTCGAACTCGCTCTCGTCCTCGGTGGTGAGGAGCAGGTAGGCGGCGTCGGCGTCGAGGAGGTCGCGGGCGCGTTCGACGGTGCGCTGGAGCAGGGTGTCGAGGTCGTCGGTGGCGACCGGGCCGGCCAGCAGGTCGAGCCTGGGGCCGGCCGCATCGGGGCGGTCGCCGGGCAGGGTGCGGGCGGGGGAGCGCAGGACGGCGCGGTCGGGTTCGAGGACGAGGAGGCAGAGGGTGGACGGGACGCCCTCGGTGTCGCGGACGCGGACCTGGACGCCGTACACCTCCTCGGTGCGGCCGTCGGCGCGGCGGACGGCGAAGCCGCCCTCCCAGCGGGCGAGGCGCAGGGTCTCGGCGAGGCCGAGGCCGCGGGCGGGGGTGTCGGGCCAGACGGCGAGGTCGGCCCAGGGGCGGCCGAGGACGGTGTCGGCGGGGTGCTGGAAGAGGGCTTCGGCGTCCGGGTTCCAGGCGAGGACGCGGCCGGCGTCGTCGAGCTGGACGACGGCGACGTGCACCGGGCCGGGGCCGCTGGGCAGGTCGCTGCCGGGGGTGGCGGGGACGGCGTAGCGGGTGCCGGCGACGGGGACGGGCAGGGTGAGCCGGAACCAGACGGTCTTGCGGCCGGCGGAGTACTCGACGCCCCAGCGTTCGGCGAGGGCGGAGCACATCAGCAGGCCGCGGCCGCCCTCGCCGTCGGGGTCGGCGTAGCGGTCGGAGGCGGTGACGGGGCCGTCGGTGAAGGCGGGCAGGCCGCGTTCGGGGTGGTGGTCGGTGACCTCGATCCGGACGGTGCCGTCCTCGCGCAGGCAGCTGACCTCGGCGGCGGTGCCGGCGTGCACGACGGCGTTGGTGACGAGTTCGCTGACCAGGACGACGGCGTCGTCGACGACCTCGGGCAGGCCCCAGCCGAGCAGCGCGTCCCGGACGAAGCCTCGGGCGGCGGCCGCGGACCGGCCGTCGGGGTCGAAGGTGGCGGCTGCGCGCGCGGTGACCACGTTGCCACTTCTCCTCTGCTGCTGTTGCCCTGGCTGTCCGGGTGCGGCGCCGACTCCCGGTACGCGCCGGCGGGCGGCGGCGCTGGGTCGGGTCGTGGCCCGGTGCAGCGCTCCACCCTACTTTCCGCTTGGTTCCCCGTGGGGGCGGGGCGTCGAAACGGGCACCAGAGGGTGATTCTGCCCACGCGTTTCGGGAGAGGCGGTAACAACCGTGTGCAACCGGCCGTATACCCGGGGCCGGTGCTGCCAGACTGGGGGGTCCGCGACGGTCGTCGGGGCAGTACGGTCGACGCGGGTGCCGGTGCGTCGTGAGGTGCGGCCGGTGTGCAGCCCAGCCGGGGCGGTGCCCGGGCCCCGGTCCGCCGGGGCGCGGACGGCCACCGGACAGTTCACGAAGTGGGAGGGGCCCGTTGAGTTCGGCCACCAAGGACGCAACCGGTACGACGCAGGCCGCTCAGCGCGGTGCTCGCCCCGGGGCCGCGCCGCGGAGCGC
>NZ_JBFBDY010000474.1:0-4983 GCF_040683475.1 Kitasatospora sp. NPDC093558
GGCGTGGTGGCGGCGCGGACGCCGAGCGCGAGCGGCTCGGCGAGCAGCGGCTCGCGCTCCAGCCGGGCGCGGCGGCGGGCGCCGACCGCGTCGGTGCCGTTGCGGGCGTCGAAGCGGGCGGCGAGCGCGTCGGCCTCGGCGCGCAGGTGGGCGAGCAGCGTGTCGACCGTCCAGCTGCGGCCGGGCGGGCCGCTGACCGCGAGTTCGCCGTGGCCCTGGCGGGCGAGGGCGGCGATCAGCACCTCGACGCCGGTGAGGAAGTCGAGGCGGCCGTTCGGGTCGCCGGTGACGGCGAACAGGTCGCGGTTCTCGGAGAGGATCTCCAGGCCGCGCGGCTCGTTGCCGGTGAGCGCGCAGAACTCGACGTGCTGGCCGACCGGTCGGGCCATGCCGGACTTGCCGCGGGCGAAGCGGTAGCCGACCAGGTGGCTGGAGCGGGCCTCGTCCAGGCGGCCCTCGCGCACCAGCGGCAGCAGGGCGGCGGCGTGGCTGAGGTAGGGCTCCTCGGAGCAGGTGCTGTGGCCGCCGAGGACGGGCCGCCAGGCCTCCAGGGCCCGCGCGTCGTCGCCGGCGCGCACGTGGTGGTTGGCGCGGGCGCGGATCTCGCACGCGTGGCAGTCGCTCAGTTCGGTGCGCGGGCGCCCGGCCCACAGCTCGTAGGCGTCGTCGGCGCCGACGCCGGTGTGCGCGGCCAGGTGGTAGCGCTGGGCGTAGTACGGCTGGAGGCCGAAGCCCGCCTTCTCGTAGCGGGTGCGCATCTCCGTGTGCCAGCGGCGGATCGCCTCCAGCGGCACGTCCGGGGTGCCGGCCAGCGAGCCGGCCACCCACTTGAAGCGCCAGAACAGCTGGTCCCGGGCCCACTCGCCGAAGCCGTCCGGGTCAGTGTCCCACAGCTTGAGCACCCGGGCGAAGACCACCGGCGACTTGCTGCGCTCGCCGTCGTACTGGTACGCCTCCATGAGCTCCAGCAGGGCCATCGAGCGCACCCCGGTGTCGTCGAACTGCTCGGCGGCGTCGACGAGTTCCTCGGCGGTCACGGTCCGCTGACGGCCGTAGGGGCGGGCGTCGTTCTCGCGCAGCGCGGCCATCACCGCGTCGGGGGTGTCCGGCATCACGCCTCCTTCGGGTCGGTGCCGGCGCCGCGGCCGCCGGCCGCCTCGTGGCCGAGCATGGCGTGGTCGAGCAGGCTGATGAACGAACGGTTGAGCAGGGCGCTCTCGCTCGCCTTGAGCGGGCGGCGGGTCATCAGGACCGCCTGCCCGTACAGCGCCTCGACGGCGGTGACGGTCAGGTCGCGGCTGCCGGCCAGCGAGGCGGCGCGGCGCACCAGCGGGTTGAGGTGGTTGAGCACCAGCTGGGCGCGCGGCACCTCGGCGCGCAGCGAGCCGAGGATGTCCGCCCACAACCCGTCGGCCTCGTCGGCGAGTTGGGCGCGGGTGCGCTCGTGCCTGGCCTCCCGGTTGTCGAGCAGCAGGGCGGGGGCGCTGGTCGGGTGGAAGCTGCGCAGCGCGACGTCGCAGTCGAACCGGCCGACGACCTCGCGGGCGATGGTGAGGAACGCGGCGGCGGCGAGCTCGGCGGCCGGGTCGACGGTGTCCAGGTGCGCGGTGACGGTGCCCGGGTCGAGGTCGGCGACGGAGACGCCGGGACGGATCTCGGGCAGCCGGTGCACGAGGTCGCGGTCGTAGGTGTAGCCGCCGTTGACGACGCCGAGCCCGGCGGCGCCGGCGATCGGGGCGACCTGGCGGAACTCCTCGACCGTCCGGGTCACCAGCAGGACCGGGTGGGTGCGGGCGAACTCGTCCAGCGTGACGTTGCCGTCGGTGGTCTCGAACGGCAGCCAGGGCAGCATGATGCGCAGCAACTCGTCGTCGTAGCGCGCGAGTTCCTTGACCGCCAGGTGGTGCACGGACAGGAAGCGGTGCAGCAGGGCGGGGTCGCTCGCGGACAGGCCGGTCAGCCAGTCGCGGATGCGGGCGCCGAGCGCGTCGCGGACGGCGGCGAGCGTCTCGTCCGCGTACAGGCCCTCGCGGGAGGCGGTCGGGCGCAGGCCGTCGGTGTCGACCACGCAGCGGACGAAGAAGGCCCAGTCGGGCAGGAGTTCGTCGGCCTGGTCGGTCAGCAGCATGCCCTTGAGGTGCACCCGGTGGCCGGAGCGGCGGGAGGGCGGGGCGGCGTCCGGCAGGACGTAGGCGACGCCGCGCAGGCCGACCAGCGGGAGGTCCAGGTCGATGCTGTCCAGCGGGGTGAAGTCGAAGGCGGAGCGGCAGTACTCGCCCAGCGCGTCGCGGCGGGCGAGCGGCGAGCCGTGCCGCTGCGCCCACGGCGGGGTCCGGTTGACGCGGTGCTCGGTGCCGTTCGCGTCGACGACCGTCACGTCCTGGCGCAGCAGGCTGCCGAAGTCGCGGGCGAGCGCCAGGACGCGGCCCGAGCGCGTCCACTCGGCGGCGTCGGCGCGCGGGGCGAGGGTGACGGTGGTGCCGGGCTCGGGCCTGGCCTCGGCGGGCAGGGTGCGGATGGTGTAGCGGCCGTCGGAGCTGCCGCGCCACTCGACCACCGGGGCGTCCGGGGTGGCCGCGGAGCGGGTGACGACGGTGATCTCGTCGGCGACGACGAAGCAGGCGAGCAGGCCGATGCCGAACTGGCCGATGAAGTCGCCGCGGGCGCGGGCCAGTCCGGCGCCGTCCAGGCCGCCGTCGGCGTCCCGCTTGGAGCTGCGGCCGATGGTGGCGAGGAAGGTGTGGACGTCCGCCTCGGTGAGGCCGATGCCGGTGTCGGTGACGGTCAGCCCGTCGTCGGCGCGGACGGTGATCCGGGCCGGCGCCTCGGGGTCGAGTTTCTGGCGGGCGGTGATCGCGTCGACCGCGTTCTGCAGGAGCTCGCGCAGGTAGACGCGGGGGCTGGAGTAGAGGTGGTGGGAGAGGAGGTCCACCAGGCCGCGCAGGTCCACCTGGAAGGTGTGCGCGCTCGCCGGGCTCTGCGCACTCGTCGGGTTCTCGGATGGGGACACCGGGGGGCTCTTTCGATGGCTGGGTGGGTGGGGAGGTGTGGGGCCGGGCGGCGGTCGGCCGGCCGGCGTCAGCGGTCGCCGGTGGACGTCGGCGGGCGGCCGGCGTCAGCGGGCGCCAGTGGATGTCAGTGGGCGCAACGGTCGCGGTGGGTGCGGAAGTTGGCGACCGGGTCGCCGGCCAGGTAGTGCCAGGGGGACTCGGTGACGAGGCCGTCCAGGGCGTCGAACAGCAGGTGCGCGGTCATGCGCTGGCCGGCCAGCGAGAAGGCCATCGCGAAGGTGTTGAAGGCACCCTGCCAGCCGCGGGCCGGCGTGAAGTCGGGGTGCAGGACGGACCGGAAGGCGGCCTCCTGCAGCTCCGCGAGGACCGTCGGGCTGGTGAGGTAGGCGTGGTCCTCGCCGTCGGGGAGGTCCAGCCAGCGCTCCAGGTGCGCGAGGGCGACCAACTCGCCGAGCTCGCTGCCCTCGGGGGCGGCGAGCATCCCGGAGCGGGCGAACTCGTGCATCGCGTCGTGCGAGCCGCCCCACTTGGCGCACAGCTGCTGGAGCCGCTGGCGGTGCGAGGCGGCGTGGCCGGGGTCGCGGCGCAGCGCGGCCTCGAAGCGGCAGGTGGCGACCTCGGCGCCGAGCGAGGCGCCGCGGGCGCTGATCTGGAGGAAGTACCAGGGGTCGAGCCAGCCGGGCTCGCGCTCGGCGACCTCCAGCAGTTGTTCCTCGGCGGTGTCCAGGCGTTCGTGGAAGAGCTTCCACTGCTCCTCCGTCACGTGCTTGGCGCGGGCGCGGGTGCGGGCCTCCCAGGCCCACGTGATGTGCCGGGCGCCGGAGAGGAGGAGGGGCAGGGCGTCGTCGGGGTGGTCGGCGATCGCGCGGGCCGTCCAGGCCTCGACGCCGTCGACGTCGGCGAGGGCGCCGAGGATCCACGTCCGGTCGGCCTGGTCCTCGACGGCGGCGAGCGCGGGGCGCAGCGCCGTCCAGTCCCCGGCGGCGGCCTGAGCGAGCATCGCGCGCACCGCGTCGTCGCCGAAGGCCGGGTCGAGCGCCGGGACGGGGCCGGCGGGGACGGGGGCGACGGCCTCGGCCGCCCGCTTGCCGCGCCCGAACCCGAGCCCGCGGCGGCCGGACCGGCCCTGCGTGGCGTCCTCGCCGGAGCGGCGGCGGAAAAGCGGCATCGGGTGGCCCCCCTCGAACGTGATCGGCATCTCTCGCATGGACGCGCAGTGGCCGCCCAGATGCAGTACATATCACGCGCGCCCGACATCCGTTCGCGCAGCCCGCACCGGGCCTGACGAGGGGGGTAACAGATGACAACGGACAGATAACAGATAACAGATTTCAGCGAACAGATTCTGTTATCTGTTCGCCGTCCGTTGTCCGCCCGCTCACCCGGCGGTCGGATCGACCCGGCGGCCGGGCCGTCAGTACGCGCCGAGCCCGGCGTCCGGCGCCTTGCCCGTCTGCGCCTGCTCGATCCGCTTGACCAGCATCGCCGCGAACCGTCGGGTCGCCGCGACGTCCACCGGGCCGCCCTCGGTCGTGACGCTCGCCACCACCGTGCCCGAGCGCAGCACGATGCCGACACCTTCACTGCCCGCCAACTGCCCCTGGAAGACCTGGCTTTCACTTCCCAGCACGGCGGAGTCCACGGCCTTGAACGGCCCGCCCTGGTACGAGGCGTACGTCTCCTTGAGGCGGTCCTTCGCCGCGTCCCGGGTCGGCAGCGTGTCGATCATGAACCGGGTCACGAGGTCGCCCGAGGAGAAGCGGACCGACCCGCTGAGCGGCTTCCCCGTGCAGGGCGCCGCGGCCGTGCAGGTGGTGGCGTGGTCCGCGGTGTCGACGCGCCGCTTCTCCTCCTCCCACCCGGCCATCGCCTTGACGTCCGGCAGCACCTGGCGGACCAGCTTGTCGTCCAGCAGCACCGCGTCCGAGTCCGCCCCGGGCGTCCCGGCCCCGCCCGCGGCCGGCGGCGGCAC
>NZ_JBFBDY010000475.1:0-4976 GCF_040683475.1 Kitasatospora sp. NPDC093558
CGCGCGTCGCGAGGGCCGGGGTGTTGTGCACCAGCCGGACGACGTCGAGCACGACCCGGTCGTCGCTCAGGCCGGCGGCCGGGTCGAGCCGTTCCAGCGCGGCGAGGAAGTGGTCGCGCAGCGCGGCCACCGCCGAGACGCCCGGGGCGCGGTCGCGCACCACCCGGGCCGGCTCGTCGAGGTGCTGCTCCATCGGGCCCATGACCAGGTCTTCCTTGGTGGGGAAGTAGTTGAAGACGGTCATCTTGGACACCTCGGCGGCGGCCGCGATCTCGGCCACCGAGACCTGGTCGAAGCCGCGTTCGGCGAACAGCCCGATGGCCGCGCGGAAGATCCGGATGCCGGTCTGGATCTTCTTGCGCTCGCGCAGCGGGAGCGCGTCGAGGTCGCGGTCGGGGCCGAGGTCCAAGCCTTGATGGGTCGCCATGGTCCGACTGTACCAGGATCAAAGATGAGCTCGGATGAATGTTTGCCCCGGATGAAGAATCGAGTCGGCTAAAGAATTGACTCGGTACATGTTGCCTGTCATGGTGATGGACGTGCCGCCGGGCCGCACCGGTCCGGCTCCGAACTCGACCGCCCACGGGGGGACTCACCGATGGCATCCGACAGCCCGATGGCGCCCGAAAGCCTGATGGCGCCCGAAAGCCTGATGACACCCGCTCAGCGCAAGCTGGGCATGCTGCTCTGCCTGGTCACGATCGTGCTGGCCGTCCTCGACTCGAACATCGTGTCCGCGGCCACCGTGCCGATCGTCCGCGACCTCGACCCGGTCCACGGCGTCGACCGGCTGCCCTGGCTGGTCAGCGCGTTCGCCCTGGCCGCGACCGCCCTCCTGCCGCTCTATGGCAAGCTCTGCGACGTGTACGGCGCCAAGCGCGTGCTGCTCGGCGCGGTCGGCACCTTCCTGCTCGGCTCGGCGGCCTGCGGCGCGGCGCAGACGATGGGTCAGCTGATCGCCTTCCGTGCCGTCCAGGGCATCGGCGGCGGCGGGCTGATGAGCGTCACGATGGTCGTCATCGCCCACCTCAAGGACCCGGGCGAGCGCGGTCCCGGCAAGGGCGGCGCGATGGGCGGCATCGTCGCGGGCCTCGGCATGGCGATCGGCCCGCTGATCGGCGCGCTGTTCACCGACGGGGTGGGCTGGCGCTGGATCTTCTACGTGAACCTGCCGCTCGGCCTGCTCGTCCTGGCCGGCACCGCCCTGGTGATCAAGCTGCCGCCGGCCGCGGGCCGCCGGGGCCTGGACTTCCTCGGCGCCGGCCTCGCGGCGGCCTTCGCCACCGGGCTGCTGCTGGTCACCGAGTGGGGCGGCAAGGACTACGCCTGGACGTCCCCGGTGATCCTCGGGACGTCCGCCGCGACCCTCGCCGCGCTCGGCCTCTTCGTGTGGCGCCAGGCCACCGCCGCCGCACCGGTGCTGCCGCTCTCGCTGTTCCGGATCCCGGTCGTGCGGATCGGCTTCGCCGTCCAGGGCCTCGCCGGGATGGGCATGATGGGCGCGATCATGTACGTGATGATCTACCTGCAGATCGCCCGCGGGATCGCCCCGACCTCGGCCAGCCTCTACCTGATCCCGATGGCCGCCGGGATGACCGCGATCGGACTGCTGGTCGGCCGGCTGACCGCCCGCGGCCACGCGCCGCGCACCTTCCTGCTGGCCGGCTCCGGCTGTGCGGCGCTCGCCCTGGCCCTGCTCGGGCTCAGCGGCCCGGACACCGGCCTGTGGGCGGTCGGTCTCGAACTCGCCCTGCTCGGCGCCGGGTTCGGCCAGCTGATCGGGCAGCTGATTGTGATGGTGCAGGAGGCCGTCCCGCCGCACCACCTCGGGGTGGCGACCACCGGCGTCCGGTTTTTCCAGACCCTCGGCAGCGCGCTCGGGGCCGCGTTCTTCGGGACCGTGCTGGCCCGGATCTTCGCGGCGGGTGAGCCCGGCCGGTCGATGGGCGCGGTCCGGGTGCTGACCGGGGCGGCCCGCGACCACGCGGTGCGCAGCTTCACGGACGCCGTCGACGTCGTCTTCCTGTCGGCGGCCGGGGTGATGGGGCTGGTGCTGCTGCTCGCGCTGAGGCTGCGGACGCCGGCCGCGGAGGCGGCGGCCGAGGCGCCGGACGCGGGGGCCCGGCCGGTGCTGGCGGCCTGAGCGGGGCGCGTGTGCAGAAGGGCGGGGCCCGGTGGATCACAGGGGAGTCCACCGGGCCCCGCCCTTCGCGTGTCCGGGATGTGACCGCCGGACGTACCGCAGGCGCCGGCCCGCCGGCCCGCTCTTCGCGTGGCCGGGATCCTCAGGCCTGCGGCTTCCACTCGCTCGCGAGGATCGCCCAGATCTGCTTGTCGTGGCGGACGCCGTTGTGCGGGTACCACTCGCGCAGGGTGCCGTCCAGCGTCATGCCGACCCGCTCGGCCACGGCGCGGCTGCGGGCGTTCACGGCGGAGCACCACCACTCGGCGCGGTGCAGGCCCCGGGTGGTGAAGGCGTGGTCGAGCAGGTGGCGGACTGCGGCGGTGATCAGGCCGCCGCCCTCGCCGGCCGGCTCGGTCCAGGCGCCGATCTCGCAGACGCCGCTCTGGGTGCTGAAGCCGACGAACATCACGCCGCCGACGAGGGTGCCCTCGCGCCAGATGCCGTAGATCCGGCCGGCGTCGGCGGCCTGCTTGTCCGCGTAGCGCTGGAGGGTCGCGCGGGCCGAGTCGAGGTCGGTGGAGAAGGTGGCCCACGGGATCCACGGGTCGGTGTGGGCCCGGGCGCGGTCGATGTGGGCGAGGAACTCGGGGGCCTGCCACGGCTCCAGCGGGCGCAGTTCGGCGTTCTCGGCGAGCGGTACGGCAAACAAGGGTGGGGCCTTTCCGGGGAGTGCGCGGGACGGGCGTTCCGCCTGGAGCATCATTCATAACAAACGTTTGGTATGTACGATAGCCCCCATGACACCGGCCCGTGGAGACCATGACGCCCGCCGCCTCGAAGTCTCCGAGGGGGTCTGGCGGGTGCTCTCCACCCGCGGCTTCGAAGGGCTGACGCTGCGCGCGGTGGCCGCCGAACTGGGCGCCTCCACCGGCCTGCTGACGCACTACTTCCCTAACAAGCGGGCCCTGCTGGGGCACGCTCTGGAGGAGCTGGACCGGCGCTCCCTCTCCCGGCCCCGGCGCACCGCCCCGGCCGACGGCACCTCTCCGCCGCCCGCCGGGCTGGCCCGGCTGCGGGCCGCGCTGCTCGACGTCCTGCCGCTGGACGACGCCGCGGTGGCCGGCAACCGGATCTGGGTCGGCTCCTGGGACGTCGCCCTGGCGGACCCGGAGCTCGCCGCCGCCCACGCGGGCCGCTACGGGCGCTCGCGCGAGGCGCTGGCGGGCCACGTCGCGGACGCGCAGCGGCTCGGGGAGCTCCCGGCCGCGGCGGACGCCGGGGAGCTCGCGGCGGGCGTGCAGGCCTTCGTACTGGGACTGGTGGTGCAGGCGCTGTTCGCGCCGGGGGAGTTCCCGCCGGAGCGGCAGGTCGCACTCCTGGACGCGCACCTGGCGGGGCTGGCGGGGGCCTGAACCGTCGGAGGAGGCGGTGGGGCTCGGCGCGGCCGGGCGCGGGCCGCACTTGTGCCGAACTCACGCGGTGAGGGTGGATTCGCCGGATTTCCGTCGTTCGGCGGACGTCGCGCGTTTGGTCCGAAGTGGCGCCGAATGCCGGAGTGAGTTTCTCGCGGTGGCCATGACACGCATTGTCACGGGTTATGAGCGGTGCGTGTGCGGGCGATTTCCTGCCGCCGTGCCGGCGACCCGCGAATTGGCAGGTGGTGCCCCCAGCAGGATTCGAACCTGCGACCTACCGCTTAGAAGGCGGGTGCTCTATCCGCTGAGCTATGGGGGCGGGACGGACGGTGCCCGGGTGGGCGTGACCGTTGCCGGGATCGGGCGACGGGCGCCTGGGGCGCCCGGGTCCGGCCCCGTGCCTGAGGGGTGGGGGTGGGGGTTGGCAAGCCCTCGCCCTGTCGGGGACAGGATAAGGGTGTCCAGTTCCTCGGCCGGGTTCGACCGCACCGCCGTTGGTGTGTCGGCTCCGGTGGAGCGGTCCGATAATCGCAGGTGAACGCCGTGTGTGCAGCGTTCTGGCAGTGTTCCGCGCCGGACGTTGTGCAGTCGTTACGGGGCTGCCGCCTCACCCGTTATGGATTCGGCACGGAGAAACTACCGCGTGCGGCGCGGGTGGGGGACCCAATTCGGCTTCCTTCGGTCGGATGACGTGGGCGGACGTCGGCCGGTCCGCGTTCCCCGGCGGGCGGGAGCGGCCGGGAAGGGCGCCGATTGTTGTCATGTTCGCGAAGAGTTGGGGTCCGGCAGGGGTCCGAAGGGCGAAATTCACCCCTGCGAGTGACAAGAGTTTTCCACAAGGCCGAGTTGTCCACAGGATTTCGGAAGTTCCTGGCGTGGATTTCCCGTGAAGCGCACTCTCGTCCCGCACCGGTCGATTCCGTACGGTGCATCGGCGAGAACGGAGAGTGCGTCGTGAACGAGACTCAGGTGACGGTGATCGGCAATGTCGCGACGGAGGTCAGCTACGGCGAAACGTGCAGTGGCGTGCCGATGGCCAACTTCCGGCTCGCGTCCACCGAGCGCCGGTACGACCGCGAGCGCCAGTGCTGGGTGGACGGCGAGACGCAGTGGCTGACGGTGACGGCCTGGCGGGCGCTGGCGGTGAATCTGATCGGCTCGCTCTCCAAGGGCGATCCGGTGGTGGTGAGCGGCCGGCTCCGGGTGCGCGAGTGGGTCGAGGGCGAGGGCAGGCGCGGCCGGGCGGAGATCGATGCCAGATCGGTCGGACACGACCTCAACCGCGGGACCTCGGCGTTCCGTTGGGCAGCGGGTGCGCGAGGGCATCCGCCGGGGGCGGCCGGGGCGGCCGGGGGGGCCGGCGGCGCGAACGGGTTGGCGTCCGGCACCGCGGGCACGTCGTCGCGGGTGGGATCCGGAGGTGTGTTCGGTACGGT
>NZ_JBFBDY010000476.1:0-4969 GCF_040683475.1 Kitasatospora sp. NPDC093558
ATGGACCTCGCGCCGACGCCGCGCACGGCCGTCGCCTGGCTGCCGCCGCCCGAGCTGTGGCCGCCGATCCAGGAGATCCGGCTGGTCCACGACCCGCAGGTCCGGCGCTGGCCGCCGCATGTCAATGTGCTCTTCGGGTTCGTCCCCGAGAGTGAATTCGCGCGGGGCGTCCCGCTGCTTTCCGCCGCCGCGGCGAGCAGCCGGCCGTTCGCGGTCCGCCTGAGCGGGGTGCACAGCTTCCGGCACCGCGCGTACGCGACCGTCTGGCTCGACCCGGCCGCCGCCGGGCCCGCCCCCTGGGCCCGTCTGTACGCAGACCTCCTGGAGTGCTTCCCGCGCTGCCGAGGCCACGCCGCCGGCTTCACGCCGCACCTGTCGCTCGGCCGCACGCAGCACCCGAAGGAGCTTGCCGCCGAGTGCGCGGCCCGCCTCGGCAGCCTGTCCGCGCAGGTCGGCGAGCTGACGCTGCTGTCCAGGCGGGGTGAGGGGCCGATGCTCCCGCGCGCCTGCGTGGCCCTCGGCAGTGGTGACGTAGCGTGGCCGGACGACACGCCGACATAGCGAGCAATCCGGGCATTTCGGGCGCCGGATCGAGTGAGATCGGGGCGAGTGTGATCGTCACACGGTCTTCGCCACCCTCACAAGGAGTGACGCAATGCGTATTCGCACCACCCTCGCCGCCACCGCCCTCGCCGCGATGTGCGTCCTGGCCGGGGCCGGCACGGCTGCGGCCGGCGACGCCACCGCCAACGGTGTCGCCTTCGGCTCGCCGGGTGTGCTGTCCGGCAACCAGATCCAGATCCCGGTGAACGTCGAGGCCAACGTCTGCGGCAACGCGGTCGGCGTGCTCGCGATCGCGACCGCGGCGATGGGCAACACCTGCATCAACGCCTGACAAACGGCCCGGGGGCCGTCCGTCGACTCCGACGGGCGGCCCCTTCGCCATGCCCGGGCCGCGGGGCCCACCCCCGTTCGGGGGTGGCGCCGGGGGAGCGGGATCGGGACCATGGTCCCCGACCCTCGCGATCCCCAGCCAGGAGGCAGCACGTGCGGACCACGTCGACCAGTCGCAGCTACTCATCCGGCACCGCGGACGTCCCGCTGCTCGGCGACACGATCGGCGAGAACCTCGACCGCGCGGTCCGCGCCTTCCCCGGGCGCGACGCCCTCGTGGACCGCGCCACTGCCCGCCGCTGGACGTACGCCGAACTCGCCGCCGACGTCGACGCGCTGGCCCTCGGCCTCCTCGACCTCGGGATCGCCAAGGGCGACCGGGTCGGCATCTGGGCCCCCAACTGCGCCGAGTGGACACTCACCCAGTACGCCACCGCCAAGCTCGGCGCGATCCTGGTGACCGTCAACCCGGCCTACCGCTCCCACGAGCTGGAGTACGTGCTCAACCAGGCCGGGATCCGCCTGCTGGTCGCCGCGCCGTCGTTCAAGAGCTCGGACTACGCGGCGATGATCGACGAAGTCCGGCCGCGCTGTGCGGAGTTGGAGCGCGTCGTGCTCATCGGCAGCGCCGCCTGGGACGCCCTGCTCACCGCCGGCCGCTCCGGCGAACCCGCTCTCCTCGCCTCCCGCCAGGCCGAGTTGGCGCCCGACGACCCGATCAACATCCAGTACACCTCGGGCACGACCGGCTTCCCCAAGGGCGCGACGCTGTCGCACCACAACATCCTCAACAACGGTTACTTCGTCGGCGAGTTGCTCGACTACACCGAGCAGGACCGGATCTGCATCCCGGTGCCCTTCTATCACTGCTTCGGCATGGTCATGGGCAACCTCGCCGCCACCTCCCACGGCGCCTGCATGGTCATCCCGGCCCCCTCCTTCGAGCCCGGCGCCACCCTCGCCGCCGTCGCCGCCGAGCGCTGCACCTCGCTCTACGGGGTGCCCACGATGTTCATCGCCGAGCTCGCCGACCCCGGCTTCGAGCACTACGACCTCTCCAGCCTGCGCACCGGCATCATGGCTGGCGCCCCCTGCCCGACCGAGGTCATGAAGGACGTCATCGACCGGATGGGCATGGCCGAGGTCTCCATCTGCTACGGCATGACGGAGACCTCGCCCGTCTCCACCCAGACCCGCACCGACGACTCGGTCGAACGCCGCGTCTCCACCGTCGGCCGGGTCGGCCCGCACCTGGAGGTCAAGGTCATCGACCCCGCCACCGGCCGCACCGTCCCGCGCGGCGAACCCGGCGAGCTCTGCACCCGCGGCTACTCCGTCATGCTCGGCTACTGGGGCGAGCCCGAGCGCACCGCCGAGGCCGTCGACGCCGCCCGCTGGATGCACACCGGCGACCTCGCCGTCATGGACGAGGACGGCTACCTCGCCATCACCGGCCGCATCAAGGACATGGTCATCCGCGGCGGCGAGAACCTCTACCCGCGCGAGATCGAGGAGTTCCTCTACACCCACCCCGACATCCTCGACGTCCAGGTGATCGGCGTCCCCGACCCCAGGTACGGCGAGGAGCTGATGGCCTGGATCCGCATGCGCGAGGGCGTCGCACCCCTCACCCCGGACGCCGTCCGCGCCTATTGCACCGGCCGCCTGGCCCACTTCAAGATCCCGCGCTATGTCCACGTCGTCGACGAGTTCCCGATGACCGTCACCGGCAAGATCCGCAAGGTCGAGATGCGCGAGATGGCCATCGCCATCCTGGACCTGTAACACCAACGCGCAACGGCCGACGAGGACGTGAATCCTCGTCGGCCGTCGCGCGTGCGTCCGCGCTCCTACCAGCCCGCGAAGCGCTGGTCCGTCGGCACGATCTCGCGCCCGAGCGGCGTGAGCGAGATCGGGATCATCTTGAGATTGGCCCACCCGAAGGGGATCCCGATGATCGACAGGAACAGCGGAATGCTGGTGATCAGATGCCCGAGCGCCAGCCACCACCCCGCGAACACCAGCCAGATGACGTTTCCCACACACGACGCCGCCCCGGCATCCCGCCGCTCGACCGCCGTCCGCCCGAAGGGCCACAGGACGTAGCCGGCGATACGGAACGAGGCGATGCCAAATGGAATGGTGATGACCAGTACGCAGCAGATGATGCCGGCGAGGACGTAGCCGAGGGCCATCCAGATGCCGCAGAAGATCAGCCACAGGACATTGAGGACGAAATCGATCACCTTCATGGGGGCACCTTCTCATGGCGTACCGGTCGGCTCTACGTGCTGCCATGCCCGGTGGCCTGCGTGTCTACGCCCCTAGGGGGTGCTCCTCAGGGGTCGTTCCGGGTCGCGGGTCTCGCTCTGGCAGTCCCCGTGGGTGGTCTGCTGCCTCGTATCTGGCCGCACTGCCCGTGCGGTTGTGACGGCCTGCGTCGGGGGTGGTGGAGGGGTATACCCTGTGGGGGTAAACGGCGGAGTGGAGGTGGGCAGTGCGGGGTGGGGTGGTGTGGGTCCTGCGGGGGGTGCTGCTCGCGGCTCTCCTCTTCGGGGTGCTCACCATGCACACGCTTGGGCATCCGGTTGGCGAACACGGCCAAGGGCACGGGGGCGGGCACGCCGTCGTGCAGATGCATGACGGTGGCCACTCCGGTGTGACGGCCGATCCGGTGGCGGGGCACGGGATGGACCCGATGGCCGTCTGCCTTGCGGTGCTGGCGAGTTGGGGGCTCGTGCTGCTCGTCGCCGGGGGGTACCTGCTGCGACGGGCCGGTGATTCGGCTGCCGCCGTGCGGGCTCTGTTGCTCGCTGCCGTCCGGGCACTTCCTCCGCCCAGGGGCGGGAGAGTGGTCCTCGACGAAGTGTCGGTGCTGCGTCAGTAGGTGTGTGGCGGTTGCCTCACACGTTCACTGACCCACACCTAGACACGAGGTGCACTTCGTCATGCGTACTCCCTCTCGACGCGCCGTGCTCGGCGCGGCGCTCGCCGCCGCCGGGACCGGGCTGCTGGCCGCCTGTTCGGACTCCATGAAGGGCATGGACCACGGGAAGCAGGCCCCGGCGCCGGGCGGCTTCGTCAGCCCGAGCGGTCCCGAGGTCGCCGCCGCCGAGGCGCGGCGCAACCCCGGGGCGGAGCGCAAGGTCGCGCTCACCGCCACCGAGACCACCCTCGACCTGGGCGGCCGCACCGTCCGCACCTGGGCGTACGGCGACGCCCTGCCCGGGCGCGAGGTCCGCGCCACCGCCGGCGAGACGCTCGCGCTCACCCTCGCCAACCACCTCCCGCAGCCGACCTCGCTGCACTGGCACGGCCTCGCGCTGCGCAACGACATGGACGGCGTCCCGGGGCTCACGCAGGACCCGGTCCGCGCCGGTGCCGCGTTCGACTACCGCTTCGCGCTCGGCCGCCCGGGCACGTACTGGCTCCACCCGCACTCCGGCGTCCAGCAGGACCGCGGACTGTACGCGCCGCTGATCGTCGACGACCCGAAGGAGCCGCTGGCCTACGACAAGGAGTGGGTCGTCGTCCTGGACGACTGGGTGGACGGGGTGGACGGCAGCACCCCCGACGCCGTCTTCAGCGAGCTGGCGAAGGGGATGGGCGGCCACGACATGCCGGGGATGGGGGGCCACGACATGGTGAACATGTCGGCCGGCTCGGGCCCCTCGCGCATGCTCATGGGCGCCCGCAGCGACCTGCTCGGCGGCGACGCGGGCGACGTCGCGCACCCGTTCCACCTGGTCAACGGGCGCCTCGCCACCGCGCCCGAGACCTTCGCCGCCAAGCCTGGCGACCGGGTCCGGATCCGGCTGATCAACGCGGGCGGCGACACGGCCTACCGGGTCGCCCTCGGCGGGCACGAGCTGACCGTCACCCACACCGACGGCTTCCCGGTCGAGCCCGCCACCACCCAGGCGCTGCTCCTCGGCATGGGCGAGCGCTACGACGTCCTGGTGACCGTCAAGGACGGCGTCTTCCCGCTCGCCGTCCTCGCCGAGGGCAAGAACGCCTCCGCGCTCGCGCTGCTGCGCACCGGCGGCGGCGCGGCGCCCGATGCCTCGGTGCGCCC
>NZ_JBFBDY010000477.1:0-4966 GCF_040683475.1 Kitasatospora sp. NPDC093558
TCTAGATGCCGTACGCACCGTCACCCTGCGAACGGCCGCGCCTACTGCGGAGCCGGGTCCGCGGTGGGTGCCACTGCGGCGCGATGGCCGGACAGGCCCGCCGTGCCGGCGAGTTCGGCAGCGGCGGCCGTCCAGGCGGCGCCGAAGGCCCAGGTGGCGAGCCATTCGCACAGGTAGACCGGGCGGATCGGCCAGTCGGTTCCGAGGTGGGTGAGGGCGGCGACGACGGCGAGCAGGAGCAGCGCGGGGATCAGCACGCCGGCCACCAGGTAGCCGCGGGCGACCCACGGCTTGCGCTCGTACCGCGGGTCGCGGAACGAGTAGATGGAGAACAGCGCCAGGACGACGTACAGCAGGCCGGCGAGGACGAGGTGGACGGCCCCGATCGTCGCCTGGAACGCCGTCGGGTTCGGGGGCGAGGTCGGGCACAGCGCGACGCCGATCGCGCACGCCCCGGCCGCGGTGCTCCACCGGTCGTCCCGGCGGTCGAAGCGGTAGCAGACGAGGAACACCCCGAGGGCGCACAGGCTCCCGACGAAGACGTTCCGGGTGCTGGAGTAGTAGGCGCCGCTCATCGACACGGGCCAGTAGCCGCTCGTGCTCAGGCCCCTGAGCTCGGCGAACAGCCAGTTGCCCAGCGGCAGGGCGACCGGCAGCAGGATGCCGATCAGCCCGACGCCGAGGCGCAGGTAGGTGACGGTCCGTTCGTCCTGCGCGTCGGAGGGGCGGGAGGAGGTGGGTGAGGGGGTTCTGTCGGCACGCCAGTGGGGGATCATGGACGCCTCCTTGAGGCTCGGCGCTGCCAGTGTTGTACCCGCGCTGCCGCATGACCCCACCACCGGAACGAGTGGTTTCCGCTCCGTGACCTGCCCGTGTGCTCCTACCCCCGGTACCCGGTGCCCGGCCGGCGGGGTTCGAACTCGGCGCAGTGGAAGGTCTCCTGGGCGAAGCCGGTGCGGCGGTCCCACAGGCCGAAGATGCCGGCCTTGCCGCTGACGGTGCGGTAGGCGTCCTTGGCGTCGCGGAAGCAGGCCATCGAGCCGATGAAGCCGGAGCCGACCGGCGAGTAGTCGGAGAACGCGCACGCGATGCAGGCCACGAGGCCGACGCCGGGCGGGAGTTGGCGCTGGAGGTCGAGGAGCGCGTCCTCCATGTCCTCCCACGGGCCGCCGGACGTGACGGTGCCGGCGTCGTCGGGGAGGTCGAGTTCGAGGGTCACGTGCAGGGCGTCGAGGCTGCCGTCGGGATTGGCGTCGCCGAGGACGAGCCGGGCGTGCAGGACGCCGGGCCGCGGGTCCGCGCCGGGGCCGGTGACCTGGAGCGGGGTGCGCCACTCGATCGTGCAGGAGCACAGTTCGTCGAGGCGGGTCAGGTCGGGCGGCAGGGCCTCCGCGTCGAGCCGGCCGACGAGTTCGAGGGAGTCGAGGCTGTCGCCCTCGTAGCGGTTGCCCCGCAGGAGCAGGGAGAAGGTCTGCCCGTCGTTGACCAGGACGGTGTCCGCGCGGCCCCAGCGGTCGGTGACGACGGCGGGCAGGCGCAGCGGCGGCTCGTATCTCAACTCGCTCGGCATGGTGGAATTATGAGGCGCCGGGCGGGGCTCCAGCCATGGTTTCGAAGGACTTCGAAGGGCTGTGCGGGTGGGATGGGCCCGCCACCCGGGCGGCGCCGGGTGGCGGACGTGGGCGGGGAGCTTAGGCGGTTGCGGCCTTCGCCCGCTCGGCGAGGGAGTTGAGCAGCGCGGCCCCGCGTTCGGCGTCGTCGACGCTGACGGCGAACCGGTGGCCCTGGCGGCTCTCGACGACCAGGCACTCGCCGCCGCGGAGCATCAGCGTGGTGCCGAGGCCGTTGACGCGGTAGCCCCAGCCGCCGGCCTGGGCGGCGGTGCGCTGTTCGGCGCGGGCCGAGCCGATGTCCGCGGGGGACCAGTGCCGCCAGGGCCAGCCGAACGGGCCGAAGCCGACGTCCAGGCCCTTCGCGGTGACCCGGGCCTGGACGGAGGAGCAGGCGAGGGTGGTCAGCGCGAGGATCACGAGCGTGGTGGTCAGCGGCCAGTGCCCGGAGCTCAGCCCGGTGGCGCCGGCCAGGGCGCTGCCGGCCGCGCCGAGGCCGAGGAGTGCGGCGGCGAGCTGGATCCAGACGTTGGAGGTGCGGGACAGCCAGACCGCCCGCTCCCCGGCCGGGAGCGTCATGACCGGGCCGCGCGGGCCGGTGGGAATGGCTCCGGTGGCGGGCGTGCGGGTGGCTAGCCAGGTGAGCAAGCCGGCGGCGCCCGTCGTCAGGACGATGAGGATCACCCAGGCGTCCATCGAGGCGGCGTCCTGCCAGTGCGCGCGGTCGAGGTTGGCGTGCACGATCGACGCCTGCGCGCCGCTCAGCAGCACCCCGCCGGAGGCCAGGATCGCCCCGGGCGCGCCCGGCGCCTGGCGGCCCCAGAAGTGGCGGATGACGGCGGCGAGTGCCACCAGGCCCAGCCAGATCGCGGCCGGGAACAGCGCGGCGGCGGTCAGCGACATCGAGTCGTCGGGCCGGCTGCCGCCCCAATGCGTGGCCACCGGGTCCGGCAGCCGGTCGCGCGCGGCGAGCGGGAGGGCGACGATCAGCGCGAGCACGCCGGCCGCGAAGGCCGCGGCCGCCCAGACCCCTCCCCGGCCGGGCCGCTGCTTCGTCGCGGCGGGTACTACAGGCTCCGAGTCCTTCACGGCATCCCCCTGATCAGGTCCACGAGATCGTTCCTGCTGTAGCCGGCCCGGGCCGCGTCCGCGATCAGCTCCCGTACGCGGTCGACCAGTTCGGCGCGCGATCCGGCGTCGGCGGCGATCGTGATGCCGCGGCCGCGGCGGAACTCCAGCACCCCCTCGTCCCGCAGGGCACGCAGCCCGCGCAGGACGGTGTTGGTGTTGAGGCCGAGGGCCCGGGCGAGCTCCCGGGCGGGCGGCAGCTTGTCGCCCGGGGCGCACTCGCCCTCGGCGACGGCCCGACGGATCGCGCCCGCCACCTGCTCGTGCAGGGGGCGGGCGTCGCCGATGTCCAGCTTCAGCAACATGGTGCTAGTGACGATAGCACCATGGGTGGTTTCAGTGTGCGTTCTCCGAAACCGCCTCCGGGGCCGCCTCCCGCTTCGGCAGCGCCGGCGCCTTGCCGCGCGCCCCGCGCGAGAGCAGCACGTAGAGCGCGGCGGCGAGGGCGCCCGACAGCAGGAAGCTGAGGTCGATCCCGCCGGTCAGCTGCAGCAGCGGGCCCTGGTAGGCGGGGGTGTCCACCGCGCACAGGCCGAGCACACTGCCCGCCGCCCAGGCGACCGTCGCCGGGACGTTCCAGCCGGCCCGGTACCAGTAGATGCCGCCGCGGGTGCGCTGGTTGAGCACCTGGAGCGAGTGCTGGTCGTAGTCGCCGCGGAAGCGCCGGTGCCCGATCAGTGTGATGACGGCCCACGGCGTGCCGATCGCGGTCAGCACCAGCACGAACGAGGTGACGGCGTCCTGCGCGTTCCACACGAAGTGGCCGAGGAAGACCAGGACGGTCGCGAGCGCCGCCACGACGTACGTCGCCTGCAGACGGGTGGCGCGCGGCAGGATCGCGTCCAGGTCCAGGCCCATGCTGTACAGCATCAGGCCGGTGTTGCCCGCGCTGCCCAGCAGCCCGTTGATCAGCAGCGGCAGCAGGAACCAGGCCGGGGCGCCGGCGATCAGGCCGTGCACGTAGTCGTTGCCCGCGCCGGTCGCGACAGCGGTGAAGGTACCGAAGACCTGGGGGATCAGCAGGCCCAGGAACAGGCCCAGGCACGTCGACCACAGCACCTTGCGCGGCGCGTGCCGGGCGGGGGAGACGTACCGGGTGTAGTCGCCCAGCAGCGTGATGAACGCGATCGGCCCGCTCAGCCCGGCCGCGACC
The DNA here is from genome assembly GCF_040683475.1 of Kitasatospora sp. NPDC093558. Classification (NCBI taxonomy): domain Bacteria; kingdom Bacillati; phylum Actinomycetota; class Actinomycetes; order Kitasatosporales; family Streptomycetaceae; genus Kitasatospora; species Kitasatospora sp. NPDC093558. The sequence goes on from NZ_JBFBDY010000477.1 coordinate 3,892, forward strand.
ACGGCCAGCAGCCAGGTCGGCCAGAAGCCGCCCAGCAGGTAGGCGCCGTGCGCGGAGCCGTCGAAGTGCGGGGCGAACGCGAACAGCCCGGCCAGCAGCAGGGCGCCCATCGCCCACATCAGCACCCGCTCCAGCTTCAGCAGCAGCCGGTAGCCGAACACGGCCGCGGTCGCGCTCAGCACCGCCAGCACGCTGTACGTCGCCACGTACGCGACGCCGTCCGCGGGCAGCCCCAGCATCCGGTTGAGCGCCCCGACCACCACGTCGCCACCCACCCACAGCGCGAGCGCCGTGTAGCCGAGCGACAGCAGCAGGCCGACCACCGAGCCGATCAGCCGCCCCCGCACGCCGAAGAACGCGCCCGAACTGGTCGACAGGTTCGTCGCGGTGCGCAGCGACACCAGCGCGAGCGGCGCGGTCAGCGCGATCCCCGCGACGGTGCCGATCACCAGCGCGCTCAGGCTCGCCCAGAACGAGAGCCCGAAGGAGACCGGGAGCCACCCGAACACGACGACGCCGAACGCGAGGTTCGAGCCGACGAGGATGCTGACCACGTCCCGGGGAGTGCTGGTGCGGTCGGCGTCCGGGATGGTGTCCACCCCGTACTGCTCGATGTGGGTGCTCTGCGGCATGAGGGAAGCCTTCTGGTGCAGGAATCCGCCCGGAATCGGTCACTCCGGACGGCCAGACAATCGTTGGCCACCCGCCGCGAGGGCAATAGGGGCGATCCGGACGAACTGCTCCCTCCGGATTCCGGACGCGGCTTGTTGCTTGCCACAAAGCCGCAGGTCAGGGCCGTCGCCGACGGGCCCGGCGTATGGAACGCGTTCGGAAGGCCGTCGCGGGCGTCAGGGAAGCGCCAAGAAACGCCGCCCGTGGTTCTCCCGGCGATTGGCTGGAGTCGAACGCGGAACCCGCGAACGACGACACGAGGACGGACCATGCACGGCAACCGGCGCTACGACGACTGCGCGACCACCCGGGTGGCCCTTGCCGTCGTAGCCGCCGCGGACGGTCATCAGGACGACCGGGTAGCCCGAGCCCTCCTCGGCGAACGCGGTCACGTCGGCCGGGT
>NZ_JBFBDY010000478.1:0-4949 GCF_040683475.1 Kitasatospora sp. NPDC093558
AGGGCGCGCAGGGCGGCGGTGTCGAGGCCGGTGGCGTTGCGGTCGGCGAGGCGGCCGTTGGCCATGGCCTCCTTGACCACGACGAGCCACCCGGCGTCGTGGGCCTCGGCGAGGGCGGGGGCCGCGGAGGGCTCCAGCAGGTTCCAGGTGGACTGGACGGCGGCGAACAGCGGCTGCCCGTCGACCGTCACGGCGAGGGCGGCGCGGATCGCGGCGCCCTGGTCGGGGCCGCTGGTGGACAGGCCCACCCGCACGCCGTCCGCGGCGAGTTCGGCCAGGCGCCCGTGCAGGGCGGCATCGGTGAGGGCGGGGCTGTCGGGGGTGACGGAGTGGACGAGGTACACGTCGAGATGGCGCCCGAGCAGGGCCCGGCTCTCCTTGACCTGACGGTCGAACACCGCCGTCGAGTGCTCCTTGACCTCGTGCGCCGCCACCCCCGAGGTGCGCCAGTCGGCGGTGTAGGTGTAGCCCCACTTGCTGCCCACCACCGTGTCGGCCGCCTCCCGGGGGTGCTCGGCCAGCCACTGCGCGACGAACTCCTCGGCGCGCCCGTACGAGCGGGCCGTGTCCACGTACCGCACCCCGGCGGCGTACGCGGCGTCCAGCAGGTCGTGGGTGCGCCGGCACAGCGCCTCGACGCTGCGTTCGGCGGGCAGGTCGGCGTCGCGTCCGAGGTTGATGTACCCGGGGCGCCCGACGGCGGCGGTGCCCAGGCCGAACCTGGTGATCGGCGATCCGGCGGGCGGGTTCGGCACGGCGGCACTGCTCGCGGCACTCATGGGGCGGTACTCCTCGAAGATCGTCCGGTCCGTCCGTACGGACCCTATCCGGCCGGGGCGTCGGGCGCGGGCGGGGCCGGGGCGTTGAGGGCGGCGAGCATCGCCGGGGTGAAGCCGAAGGCGTAGGTGAGGGCGCAGGCGGCCAGCGCGGCGGTGAGCCAGCCGCCGGTGTAGACGAGGACGGCGGGGCCGATGCCGTGACTGCCGTCGAGCAGGGGCAGCAGGACGAGGCCGGAGGGGCCGATCGCGGTGGAGCCGGTGGTCAGGCCCAGCTGGGCGAACAGGCCGACGACGGCGCCGCCCGCCGCGGCCCCGATCCCGGCGGTGACGAAGGGGCGCACCAGCGGCAGCGTGACCCCGTAGATGACGGGCTCCGCGACCCCCAGGACGCACGTGGGCAGCGCGGACCTGATGACGCGGCGCAGCGAGGGGTTGTGGCGGGCGCGCAGGTAGACGGCGACGGCGGCGCCGGCCTGGCCGCCGCCGGCCATGGCGAGGATGGGGTAGAGCGCGCTGTAGCCCTGGTGCTCGATGAGGGTGGTGTGGATGGGGATGAGGGCCTGGTGGAGGCCGAACATGACGAGGGTTCCGAAGGTGCCGCCGAGGACGACGCCGGCGCCGGTGCCCGCGTGGGCGAGGAGCCAGGTGGCGCCGTTGCCGATGCCGTCGGCGAGGAGGCCGGCCAGCGGCATCAGGACGAGCAGCGCGGCCAGGCCGGACAGGGCGAGGGCGAGGGTGGGCACGAGCAGCATCTGCAGGGGGTCGGGCACCCGGCGCCGGGCCCACCGTTCGAGTGCCGCGCACAGGGCGGCGGCGCCCAGTGCCCCGAGGACGCCGCCCTGGCCGGGCCTGAGGTGGCCGAAGGGGGTGTGGGTGACGGCGGTGACGCCCGGGTAGACGACGATGGCGGCGACCGCGCCGCCGAGCACGGGGGTGCCGCCGAACTCCTTGGCGGTGTTGTAGCCGACGAAGACCGCGATCAGGGACATGAAGCCCTGGGAGAGCGCGGTGGTGACGGGGACGATGCCGCTCAGGGCGGCGGTGTGGGTGGACAGGGCGAGGGAGTTGAGGGTGGCGCCGAGGCCGGCGATGACGCCGCAGGCGATGAGGGCGGGGATGAGGGGGACGAAGATGTCGGCGATGCGGCGCAGGAGGAGTCTGCCGGGGGTGGCGTTGCGGCGCCGGCGGTCGTCCTTGAGGGCGGCTCCCCTGGCGGCGAGGGCCTCTGCTGAAGCGTCCTCGGCCAGGGCCCGTTCGAAGGCCTCGGCGACGTGGTCGACGGCCGCCGGTCCCAGGACGATCTGGTAGGTGCCGTCCACGACGACCCCCAGTACCGCCGGATGGTCTTTGATCTGCCGGGTGCGGGCGAGGCCCGGGTCGGCCAGGCCCAGGCGCAGGCGGCTGATGCAGTGGGCGGTGGAGGTGACGTTGGCGGCCCCGCCGACGAGAGCGAGGAGGTCGCGGGCGGTGCGGGTGTGCGTGTCCGTCATGAGGAGCTGATTGCCCGCGCGCGCTCCGGGCATACCGGTCATCGTCCGTACGCACCCGCCCGCCGCCCCCGAAAGGCCCGCGCATGCCCGACCGTCTCGACTTCGACGCCTGCGGATTCCTGCGCGACGGCGCGCCGCACCGCATCGTCTCCGGCGCCCTGCACTACTTCCGCGTCCACCCCGACCTGTGGGAGGACCGGCTGCGCCGGCTGCGTGCGCTCGGCGTCAACACCGTCGACACCTACATCCCGTGGAACTTCCACGAACTGCCCACCGGTGAGGTGGACTTCACCGGCTGGCGGGACGTCGCCCGGTTCGTGCGCGCCGCCCAGGCCCTGGGCCTGGACGTGATCCTGCGCCCCGGCCCGTACATCTGCGCCGAGTGGGACTTCGGCGGCCTGCCCGCCCGCCTGCTCGCCGTCGACGGCCTGCGGCTGCGCTGCTCGGACCCCGCCTACCTCGCGGAGGTGGACGGCTGGTTCGACGCCGTCGTGCCCGAGATCCTGCCGCTGCTGGCGAGCCGCGGGGGGCCGGTGGTCGCGGTGCAGGTGGAGAACGAGTACGGCAGCTACGGCCGCGACGGCGCCTACCTGCGCCACCTGCGCGACGGCCTGGTGCGCCGGGGCGTGGACTGCCTGCTGTTCACCGCCGACGGCGCCCACGACACCATGCAGCAGGGCGGCACCATCCCCGGTCACCTGGCCACCGCCACCTTCGGCTCCCGCGCGCCCGAACGCCTCGCCGTGCTGCGCCGCCAGCAGCCGCAGGGGCCGCTGACCGCGATGGAGTTCTGGATCGGCTGGTTCGACCGCCTCGGCGAGCCGCACCACGTGCGCGACCCCAAGGAGAGCGCCGCCTCCCTCGACGAACTCCTCGCCACCGGCGCCTCCGTCAACCTCTACATGGCCCACGGCGGCACCAACTTCGGCCTGTGGGCGGGCGCCAACCACAGCGGCGCCCACCCCTGCGACGCCGGGTTCGAACCGACCTCCACCAGCTACGACTACGACGCGCCGATCGGCGAGGCGGGCGAACTCACCGAGAAGTTCCACACGCTGCGGGAGGTCATCGGCCGCTACCTGCCCCTGCCGGACCTGCCGGAGGGCGAACTTCCCGCCCTGGCGCCGCGCCTGGCCCCGCGCCGCCTGGAACGGGCCACCGGACGCGCCCGCCTGCTCGCGGCCCTGGACTCGCTGTCGCAGCCGGTGCGGCGGGCCTGCCCCGAACCGATGGAACGCCTCGGCCAGGCCCGCGGCCTCATCCACTACCGCACCCGCGTGCCCGGACCGCGCCCCGAACTGCCGCTGCGCATCGACGGACTCGCCGACCGCGCCCACGTCTTCGTCGACGGACGCCCGCTCGGCGTCCTCGAGCGCAACAGCCCCCGGGCGACGCTCGCGCTGGCCACCGGGCCCGGCGGCGCCACCCTCGACATCCTGGTCGAGGCCCTGGGGCGGGTGAACTACGGCCCCAACATGGACGACCGCAAGGGCATCACGCGGGGCGTCGCGCACGGCGGCCAGCTGCTCTTCGAGTGGGAGATCCGGCCGCTGCCGCTCGACGACCTCGCCGCCCTCCGTCTGGAGGCACCGGAGGCGGTGGCGCTCACCGACGGCGACCCGGCGTTCCACCGCTTCGAGACGGACGTCGACACCCCCGCCGACGCCTTCGTCGCCCTGCCCGGCTGGGGCCGCGGCCTGCTGTGGCTCAACGGCTTCCTCCTGGGCCGCCACACCGCCGAGGGCCCCCAGCGCACCCTCTACGCCCCGGCCCCCCTGTGGCGCCCGGGCCGCAACGAACTCCTCGTCCTCGAACTCGACCACCCCGGCGAGGCCCCCGAACTCCGCGACCACCCCGACCTGGGCCCCACCGCCCAGGCCCCGAGCAGCGAGTACTGACCCCGCCCTGAAGCGATGCCGCGCGGGAAGGCGGGCCTGCCGACTTCCCGCGCAGCGGGCCTGGACCGGGGGTGGCCCGAAACCACCACACACGAGAAGTCGGCTCCGCCGACTTCCCACGCACCCTGACTCGGCAGCAGGCCCCACCCGGCCCTCCCCCAGCGCAGGAGATCGGCCCCGCCGACTTCCCACGCAGCGCGGCCCAGCAGCAGGCCCCACCCGAAAATCCCGCCCCACAACCACGCACGCACAGGAAGTCGAACCCGCCGACTTCCCACGCGGCAAGCCCGGACCGGGGGCAGCCCGAAAATCACCACACATGGGAAGTCGGGCCCGCCGACTTCCTGTGCGGCGGGTCCTCGTGACGGCGCGACGGGCCGGCGCCGGGCCCTACCGTTCCGTGGGGCCGGTGTTCCCGGTCCGCAGGGCCGCCGCTGCATCCAGCAGGGACCAGCCGTCGACCTCCGCCGCCCGCTGCTCCCCCGGCCGCCACCCACACGCCGACGCCGCGTCGAGCAGCGCCCGGACGGCGCCCGGTTCGTGCAGGTTCAGGGAGGCGCCCCGGACGCACCCCACGTCCCCGGAACCCAGCGGGGCCCCGCCCACGTACCGGCCTGGGCCGTCAGCGAAGACGATGCGCAGTGGGGCGCCGGTGCCAGCCGGTTGGGGGTGCAGCGTGAGGGTCTCGCGGCACTCCGCCGCCCGGCCGTCGTCCAGCGCGCGGTGGCTGTGGCGGAGAGTCCACAGGTACACGTGCCCGTCGGCGACCAGTCGGCGGGGCT
>NZ_JBFBDY010000479.1:0-4946 GCF_040683475.1 Kitasatospora sp. NPDC093558
GCCGTCGCCTACCTGCACCCGGCCCTCGGGCGGCTGAACCTCACGGTGCTCGCCGGCGCCCGCGCGCACCGGGTGGTGACCGAGCGCGGCCGGGCGGTGGGCGTGGCGGTCGAGCGCGGCGGGGTCGTCGAGGTCGTGCGCGCCGAGCGGGAAGTGATCGTGTCGGCCGGGGCGTACGGCTCGCCGAAGCTGCTGATGCTGTCGGGGATCGGGCCGGGCGCCGAGCTGTCCGCCCTCGGGATCGAGGTGGTCCGCGACCTGCCGGTCGGCCGGGGGCTGCAGGACCACTACATGGCGATGCTCAACTTCCGCACCGACGCGGACTCGCTGATCGGTGCGGCGAGCCCGGAGAACACCGCCCTGCTGGAGCGCGAGGGGCGCGGCCCGCTCACGTCCAACGTCGGCGAGGCCGGCGGCTTCTTCCGCAGCCGCGACGACCTGGACGCGCCGGACATCCAGTTCCACGCCGCCGCGGGACTGTTCCACCAGGAGGGGCTCGGCGCCGTCACCGAGCACGGGTTCGCCTTCGGCCCGTGCGTCCTCGCCCCGACCGGCCGCGGCGCGGTGACGCTGCGTTCCCGGCGGCCGGACGCGGCGCCGCGGATCGTCCACAACTACCTGACGACGGAGGAGGACCGGGCGGCGATCGTCGCCGGGACCAGGATCGCCCTGGAGATCGCGGCGCAACGGGCGGTGGCCGAACTCGCCACCGGGACGTACGGGGACGCGCCGTCCCCGTACGGTTCCGACGCCGACCTCCTCGCGTGGGCGCAGCGCTGCGGGCAGACGCTCTACCATCCGACGTCGAGCTGCGCGATCGGCCGCGTGGTCGACCCGGAGCTGCGGGTCTTCGGTGTGACGGGCCTGCGGGTCGTCGATGCGTCCGTCTTCCCGTCGGTGCCGCGCGGGAACACCGACGCACCCACGATCATGGCGGCGGAGAAGGCCGCGGACCTGATCACGGACGGTGTCCCCCGGCCGGACGCAGCCGCGTTCTGATGCTCCATCGAGTCCACCACCGCGTCGTGTGCACGGGTGTAGGCCGCACGCGCTCGTGGGCGTCCCCCGCTCGGCCTATAGTGGAAAAGGTGGCCACCCGTACCCGGAGACCGGGACGAAATGCCGAGCGGGGAGGCCGAAGTCGTCCGCCCTGCGCCTCGACGTGAGACCGTCCGCCGCTTCACGAGCGCGTGGCAGGAGACCTTCCATGTCGAACAACGGCCGGTTGGACCAGATCGATCACCTCGTGGTCCTGATGCAGGAGAACCGCTCCTTCGACCACATGCTGGGGTTCCTCTACCCCGACAAGAAGACCCCGTCCGGTGCGCCCTTCGAGGGTCTGAAGGGCGACGAGACCAACCCCGGGGCCGACGGCCCGGTCACGGTCTCCAAGATCTCCCGGACCACCCCCGACGCGTACTTCATGCCGGGCGCCGATCCCCGTGAGGGGTACAAGCCCACCAACACCCAGCTGTTCGGCACGGAGGATCCCGGCACCCCCGCCCCCGCCGCGACCATGACGGGCTTCGTCACCAGCTTCATCGACGCCCTGCAGTGGGACCCGCCGAACCACCGGACGGTCCGGCCCAGCGCCAAGCCCGAGACCATCATGGCGTGCTTCACCCCCGACGCCCTGCCGGTGCTGTCGGGCCTCGCGCGCGGCTACGCCGTCTGCGACCTGTGGTTCAGCTCGGCGCCCACCGAGACCCTGCCCAACCGGGCGTTCGCGCTCGCGGGCACCAGCCAGGGTCGAATGGACGACCGCAAGCAGGCCGGCACGCCGCCGTTCGACTTCCCCAGCATCTTCGGCCTGCTCGGCAAGAACGGCACGGACTGGGCGATCTACAGCGACGGCAAGCAGCTGACCCGCTTCGACTTCCCCGACACGACCTCGGCCGACCCGAGCCACTTCGGCGGCTTCACCCAGTTCCGCAACGCCGCCAGGACCGGCACGCTCCCCAAGGGCTTCATCTTCCTCGAACCCGACTGGAGCCTGGCCGGCAACGACCAGCACCCGGTCCACGACGTCTCGCACGGCGAACAGCTGATGCTCGACGTCTACACCGCGCTGCGCACCGGGCCGGACTGGAACAGGACCCTGCTCGTCATCACCTACGACGAACACGGCGGCTGCTACGACCACGTGCCGCCGCCCTCCGGCGCGGTCCCGCCCGACGACGCGGCCGGCGACTTCGGCTTCGACTTCACCCGCTTCGGCGTCCGCGTGCCCACGGTGCTGATCTCCCCCCTGATCGCCCCCGGCACGGTCTACCGGGCCGCCGGCGACACCCCGCTGGACCACACCTCCGTGCTCAAGACGATCGAGCAGCGCTGGGGCCTCGACCCGCTCACCAACCGCGACAAGGCGGCCCCGGGCTTCGGCGACGTCCTCACCCTCGACACCCCACGCACGGACGACCCGCTGACACTGGTGCCGACGTCCGGCGGCCAGACGATGTCCGTGGACAGCGAGTCCTACCTCGACCAGGTCTGCAACGCCCTGGCCCGGCAGGCCTGAACAGCCGTCACGCGGGGGCGGTTGCGGGCGCGGGCTGTTCCACGAGGTTCTGTACCTACTAGTATGTACGGCAGGAGTCGATCAGCGCACGAGACCGAAGGACGCACACCCGCATGCAGATATCCCGCGCTCCCCGCACCGCCGTCCCCGCCTCGCAACCGGTGCCGCCGCTCGACCGCGTCGTCGTCCTGGACACGAAGCTGCCGGAGCCGCTCGCCACCGGGCGCGTCGAGGTCCGGCGGATCACCATCGCCCCCGGCTTCGCCGCCGGGGCGCACACCCACAACGGCCCGGTCTTCGGCAGCATCGAGACGGGCTCGGCCGTCTACCAAATCGACGGCGAGCCCGAGACCGTCCTCCTGCCCGGCGACGTGTTCTACGAGCCCGAGGGCGTGCGCATCGCGCGTTTCGACGCGCAGGAGGACGGCGTGACGTTCCTCGGGTACTTCCTGCTCCCGGACGGCCTGGAGCCCGAGATCGCCTTCGTCTGAGCCCCTGGCCGGCAGGTCTCAGAGCGCCTTGGCCTGCCAGTACGTGAACCGCTCGATCGGGTCGCCGTCGAGCGACCACGGCCACTCGGTGACGGTGTCGCCGATCGCCTCGAAGACGGCGCCGGCCTCGCGGACGCGGCCGGCCTGGACGAGGGCGTACGCGAGCAGGTTGAGGTCGGCCAGGGCTGTCGCGTGCCGCAGGTGGCCCTGGCGGGGCCAGGCGGCGAGGGCCGCGTCCAGCGCGCCGGCGGCCCGGCTGTGCGTCCAGAGGCGGCGGGCGAGCAGCGCCTCGACGCCGCCCTTGGCGGCGGTGCGATCGTGCTCGTCGACCAGGGCCACCAGCTCCACGCCCGCGACCGGCGAGGCCGGCGGCGCCGACGCCCTGAGCGTCTCCACGAAGTCCAGCTGGCTGCTGCGCGAGCCGCACTCCTCGGGCGACAGGTAGCGGAGCATCTGCAGGGAGGCCTCGCGGTTCCAGGGGTCGCGGGAGGTCACCTCGGCCAGGACGGCGTACAGCTGGCGCGGCTCGGCCCGCATCAGCCGCAGGATCCCCAGCAGCACCACCCAGGGCATGGGGTCGCCCGGCGCGACCTCGGCGGCGCGGTAGCAGTGGTCGGCGGCCGCCCTGGCGTCGTCCATCCGCCCGGCCGCCCGGCCGCGGACCAGCTCGACCCAGCCCTCGAACACCATCGGGTCCGCGCCGCGCCTGCGCAGCCGCCAGGACCGCGAGAACGCCGACGGCGCGGCGGCCTCGGCGAGCACGGCGAAGCGGTGCGCCCGGCGGTCCGGGTCCCGCCCGGCCTCCAGGAGCAGCCGCTCGACCTGGTCGATCTGGATGTCGTCCGGCGCGAGCCGTCCGGCGGAACCCAATTGCCGCCGGACGCGGCCGAGTTGGACGTCATCGAGTTCCGGCCGCACCCGCGGACCGGAAGCGCGGAGCCTTCGGAATATCGACACGCGCCGCAGCGTAGGACTCCGGGAGGAATGCCGAAAAGTCCCGGGCGGCTCCCGAAAGCGAATTGTTATTTCCGGCCGCTCCGGCGAACCTACCGCCCCGTACAGCCACCGGCGACGGAATTGTTCAGGCAGGTTCCGCAATTTCCCGCCGAACCGCAGGCCGAACCGCGGGCCGAACCGCAGAACGGCCCGCAGACCGGCCCGCAGAACGGCCCGCCTCGCGCGGGCGGACCCTAGCAGCTGCGGCCGCTACGGGCCAGTACCCGCATTTCACAAATGATTCACCGCGCCGACTTGCACATCGGATCGGCACCGTGTGCAGAATGAGCCGATTTTCCGCCCCCACCCGCACCCACCAGCGGGAAGAACGCGAAGAACGCGAATCATTTCGACAGGAGAGGCACCGCGTGAACCTTCGCGCCCAATACCCGGTCAGAAACCAAGCCGAACCGGTGAATTCCCAGGACCACCCACGGCCGACGGCCCCGGACGGCGCCGCCGAGGCCATCCTCTCCCCGTACGAGATCTCCCTGCTACGGGCCAGCCGGGCCGCCGTCGAGCCGTACGCCGCCGACCTCCCCGGCCACTTCTACGCGACCCTGTTCCAGCGCCACCCCGGGGTCCGGGACCTGTTCCCCGAGCACATGGAGATCCAGCACGACAAGCTCCTGCGCGCGCTGATGCTCATCGTCGACCTGGTGGACGAGCCCGCGACCCTCGTCCGGTTCTGCTCCGAACTGGGCCGCGACCACCGCAAGTTCGGCGCCCTCGGCGCGCACTACGCGGCGGTCGGCGAGTGCCTGCTCGCCACCCTGGAGCACTTCGCCGGTCCCGCCTGGACCCCGGCCGTCGCCGCGGCCTGGACCCGCGCCTACACCGCGGCCGCCCAGGTCATGGACGGAGCCGCCACGGCCGACGCCGCCGAGCGCCCGGCGGTCTGGGACGCCCCCATCGTGGACCACGCGCGGCGCGGCCACGAC
>NZ_JBFBDY010000480.1:0-4910 GCF_040683475.1 Kitasatospora sp. NPDC093558
TGACCGTCACCTCCACGGCCCCGGAAGGACCGAGGTACTGCGGCTTCACCGGGTTCTCGATCCGCAGGACGCCGTCGGCGTACGCGACCGTGGTCTGCTCCGCCGCCTTCACGTCGCGGCCCTTCGTCGCGTTCGCCGGCAGGACCTCGACCAAGGTGTCGGCCCGGTCCGCGGCGATGAACAGGATCCGGCCCGCGGGGACGTCCAGGACGGCACTGATCGGGGCGGAGGTGTTGAACGTCTGCATCGTGCTCTCCCTTGGGTGTGTGGCCCGCTCTTCGTGTGGCCCGCTCTTTCGGAACGATGGAAACACTACGTTGCTTTCCATGTCACGACAACGAAAGCTTTGCCTTGAAGCTGCATCAGTGCAGGTCAGAGCAGGGAAATCATTGCAACACCCTCTCGATTAACGCAACGTCAGACCATCTGCACGTTGCAATGAAGTGAAGGTGAACGCTATGGTGGCAGCGTCAGGGAACGCCGAGCAGCACCACGGAGCACCCGTGGGGCACGAAAGGGGCCGTGATGCCGGGAGGCAGGCTCACCCAGCAGGAACGCCAGCAGATCGCGGTCGGGCTGGCCGACAACCTCGCCTACGCCGAGATCGCCCGCCGTCTCGACCGTCCGACCTCCACGATCACGCGTGAGGTGATGCGCAACGGGGGCGCCGCCGGCTACCGCGCCGACCTGGCCCACCGCGCCACCCAGAAGCGCACCCAGCGGCGCACACCGGCCGCGCCCCAGGGGCCGCAGGCGCTCCCGCAGCCCTACGGACGCGACGCCGGGGCCGTGCGCGAGTACGAGGAGGCCCTCACCACCGTCTTCATGACCTCGGGCCTGCCCAAGATGATGGCCCGGGTGCTCGGCAGCCTCTACACCACCGACACCGGCAGCATGACCGCCGCCGAACTCGCCCAGCACCTCCAGGTCAGCCCGGCGTCCGTCTCCAAGGCGATCACGTTCCTCGAAAGCCTGGAGCTCGTCCGCCGGGAACGCGACCAGCGCCGCCGCGAGCGCTACGTCGTCGACGAGGACCTCTGGTACCGGTCGATGATCCGCAGCGCCCGGGCCAACGACCAGTTCATCGAGACCGCGCGCCAGGGCGTCGGCGTCCTCGGCCGCGGCACCCCGGCCGCCGCCCGCCTCGAAAGCGCCGCCCGCTTCCTCGACTTCGTCAGCGAAGGGCTCATCCGCACCGCGGAGCAGTGCCGCGAGGTCCTCTACACCGGAACCGAAACGCCCCCCGGTGGCACCGACGCCGCCCCGCGACCGGACGGCGCGTAGTCGGCCTTCGGCTCCTGGCGCGCCGACCCATGAAAATGCCGCTGCCCCGTACGGAACTCTCGTACGGGGCAGCGGCGTTGAACGACCGGATCCGCTACGCGTTCGGCACGGTCGCGTAGCGCGCGGTGCCCTCGGCCATCTGGCGCAGGGCGTCCTTGCGGTCCCGCTTCGACAGCTTGTCGATGTAGAGGAACCCGTACAGGTGGTCCGTCTCGTGCTGCAGGCAGCGGGCGAAGAAGCCGGTGCCCTCGACGCGGATCGGGTGGCCGTTCTTGTCGACGCCCGTCACGGCCGCGTAGTCCGGGCGCGGCAGCTCGGCGTAGGCGGTCGGCACCGACAGGCAGCCCTCGTTGCCGTCGTCGAGCACGCGCTGGCGGTCGGCCGGGTACTCCTCCAGCACCGGGTTGATCATGTGGCCGATGTGGCGCACGCCCTCGTCGTCCGGGCAGTCGTAGACGAAGACCTTCAGGTCCACGCCGATCTGGTTGGCGGCGAGGCCCACGCCCTCGGCCGCGTACATCGACTGGAACATGTCGTCGATCAGGGCCGACAGCTCGCCGTCGAACGCGGTCACGTCCTTGACCTCGCGGTGCAGGACGGGGTTGCCGACCACGGTGATCGGACGCGCGGTGCCCTTGGTGAGGTCGGGCTCGTCGCCGATCACCTTGACGGGCGCCTCGGGCGCCGCCCCCTCCACGTCGTGCTCGTGCTCGTGGTCGTGCTGCTCCGCCATGTCTTCCGCTTCCATAGGTCTACGCGTACCTCACCAGGGTACTCAGCAGACTTCTTCGAGATCCCGGTAAGCCCGGGTTCCGGGGGCGGCCGCGACCCAGCGGTCCAGCAGGGCGCGCACCAGGTGCGCGGGGGCGGCGATCCCGCACTCGCGCTCCACCAGCCAGGACATCCCGGCGGCCCCGCCCTGGCTGAGGTGGCTCAGGTGGCCGGGGTGCGCGGCGTCGCCGTCGTCGTGCGGGTCGTGGTGCGCGGTGTGGCCGTCGTCCGCGGCCATCCGGCTCTCCGAACAGGCCCGGCACAGCAGCCGCACCGAGGACGTCCAGTCCTCGGCGGCGTAGCCCGCGTCCGCGACCAGCCGCTCCAGCGCGTCCCGGTCGCCCGCCGTGGCCGCCTGGAGCAGCACGACGTACGTCGGCACGGGGGACGGCGCCCACAGTTCGATCTCGTCGAACACCGGGTAGGCGATGCCGTCGGTGACCCGCTCGCCGTGCGGGGCGCCGTCGTGCAGCACCACCTCGCCCCAGCGGCGGCCGGAGGACGGCAGCGGGATGGACAGCACCTCGATGCGGGCCGGGTCCAGCCGCCGGCCCCACACCACCTCGGACTCGCCGTCCGGGGACAGCCGCACCGGCGTCGTGCCGAGGTCCAGGCTGACCGGGCCGTCCGGCTGCCCGCCGGGGCCGCCGGGCAGCTTCAGCCCGTAGGCCTGCCAGGCGCGGCGGGCCAGCGGCCAGTCCTGCAGCGCGGTCGCGGTGATGCCGAGGTTCCACCAGTCGGGGGCACCGTGCTCGCGGTCCAGCAGGGCGACGGCCCGCAGGCCGGCCGAGCGGGCCTGCTCCCAGTCGCGGCGGAACTTGTGCAGCAGGGCGAGGTTGAACCAGGAATCGGAGAGCCACGGCTCCAGGTCGGCGGCCATCACCAGCAGCGCGCCGGCGTCCTCGTAGCGGCCGTCGCCGATCAGCGTGAAAGCCCGGTCGGTCGTCTGCCGCCAGGTGGCGGACGGCCGGTGCCGTGCCCGGTGGAAGATCCTCACGTTCGTCCCTGCCGTCGTCGTCCGCTCAAGTCCCGTACCGCCGCTCCCGCGAGCCCCCGGTTCGGGGGAGGACGGGGGCTCCTTCCTCGGGGGTACGGGCCCGCTGCCCCGGGTCGGTGTTCCACGCTACGACCGCATCCAACCACGCCCGCCCCCGGGCGCGCTCCCCACCGGCGGGGTCGGGGACGCCCCTACCCAGCCTGCCCGCCCCGCCGCCGCACCTCAACCCCGGGGCGCGGAGCCCGCGCCCCGGCTCCGGTCCGCTTCCGGCCGCCCCCGCCGTACCGGTGGTGCGCCGGGTGTCCGCCCTTGGCGTCCGCGGCGGACAGTCAGCCCTGGCCTGGCCCCGACGTCCGCGGCGGGCAGTCAGCCCCTGGCCTGGCCCCCGACGCGGGCCAGGGCGTCGACGACCCGGGCGTCGTACACCCGGCCGCGGCCCAGGCGCAGCACCTCCAGCGCCTCCAGCCGCCCCACCGCCTCGCCGACGCCGCGCCCGCGGGCGGCCGTCAGCAGGTCGTCGTGGGCGTTGGCCACCCGGATGATGCGGGCCGCGAGCGGCACCGAGCCGTCGCCGCCGGCCGGGCCGGGGAAGGGGTCGGCCAGCCGGGCGACCTGCTCGGCCACCTGCCGGGGCACCCCGGTGCGGCTGATCACCTCGCTGCCGAGGCGGGCGATGCGCTGCTGCTCGGCGCAGGGCAGCAGGGCGGTGGCGCCGTCGGGCACCGGCTCGACCAGCGACAGCTGCCCGACGTCGTGCATCAGCGCCGCGTACTCCAGCAGGGCGAGTTCGCGGGTGCCGAGCCCCAGTTCGCGGCCGAGTGCGCAGGCGGTGTCGGCGACCCGGCGGGCGTGCCCGTGCGGGGTGTAGCCGGCCACCTCGGTGGCGCGGGCCAGGCTGGCGATGGTCTGCCCGGTGGTGGCGCGGACGGCCGCGGCGCGCCGGAACGACACCTGGGCGAGCAGCAGCGGGGTGCAGAACAGCGGCAGCGCCCACAGCCCGACCTCGCCGGCGGCCAGGCTGACCAGCATCCCGGTGGCGACGATCGCCGAGCCGATGCCGAACAGCGCGTGGAGCTCGTCCTCCAGCGCGGCCGAGAACCGCAGCCCGGACCTCGGCCCGCTCCGCTGTCCGCTCCTCTGTCCGGTCCGCCGGCCGGTCTTTCGTCCGCCCTTCGGGCCCCGGGCGCGGGCCCAGTCGCGGCGCAGCAGGGCGGCGAGCGTGGCGTCGCAGAGCGCGGCCAGCGCGGCGACGGCGGTCAGGAACACGCCGTACGCGGGCCCGTCCGGCGAGAAGCGGTCGACCAGGCCGCTGTTGTAGAGCGGCTGGAAGACGGCGGCGGCGAACCCGACGCCGAGCAGCCGGCGGGCGGCGCTGTCGCGCCGGACGGGGTCGGCCCACGGCGGGCGCCGGTGCGGGCGGCCCGGGTGGGGCAGTGCGAGCCCGGGCAGCCAGGAGAGCAGCAGGCCGACGCCGGTGACCGCGACCACCTGCAGCGTGCCGTGCGCGGTCGGCAGCCCGCGCAGCGGCCCGAGCAGGGCGTACGCCAGGGCGCCGGCCGCGCCGATGGGTGCCTGCTCGCGATCGCCCGGAAGGGTGATCCGGACGCATTCGCCGAGCGCGATCAGCGCGGTGAAGGCGAGGGCGACCCGGGGCTGCTCGACCCCGCGCTCCGCGACCGCCGCAAGCGCGACGGCCAGCAGCCCGGCCGCCGCCACCCGCACCGCGTGCGCCGCCCACCGGCCGTCCCGCGGCCGGGCCTCCTCCGGCCGGCGCGCGTTCACGGCTGCCCGGCCGTGGGGATGCTCCCGCCCTGGGCGGGCACCCGGCCCGGGGCGGACCGGACGGGCTCCGGCACAC
>NZ_JBFBDY010000481.1:0-4905 GCF_040683475.1 Kitasatospora sp. NPDC093558
GGCGGTCTGACGCAGACGGACAACGGCGTCAGGTTCACGCCCGTCGTGCTCGAAGTCGCCGCACACGCGGTCGTGACCGGGCGGGTGACCATCGACGGGTCGCTGCCAGCCGCGCAGCTGGCGTTGCGGATCCGCAACCAGCGGTTCGGCGGCACGCCTGACCAGCTGGGCACCGTCACAACCGACGGGCGTGGCGAGTTCGTACTCGCCTACGACCCGGGAACCGCCGCAGTGAATCTTGAGGTCACGGCCGCCAGGGACGACAAGCCGCTCGGCCCGGTGTCCTACGCCGTCGGCCTGTTCCACACCCTCACGCTGGTCGCGCCAACGCCACCGACGGAGTCCGAGTACGCGCGGCTGTCCAAGGACCTCGCCGCCCAGGTGGGCGAGCTCGCCAAACTGGCACAGGCTCAGGAGGGCGCGCAGCGCCAGGACCTGACGGTGCTGAGCCGCTCCACCGGCTGGGACCCGCGGCTCATCGCCCTGACGGTGATGGCCGAGCGGCTCGCCGGCGCGAACAACAATCTGACGCTGGACGCGTCCGTGATCTACGGGCTGCTACGTGCCGGACTGCCATCCGATGTCGCGGCGTTGGCACTGGTGGACGACCAGACCGTGACCAAGGCCCTCACCCTGGCCAAGGACGGGGGCATCCTCGACATCGACGCCGCCGGGATCGCAACCGCCACGCAGAGGTTCGCGGAGTTCACCGTGCACGCGAAGCTGACGATGAAGCCGCCCGGCTCGACGGCGACGTACGCGGAGCTACTCGGCCACGCAGGGCTGAACGAGGCACAGCAGGCCGATTTCGCCAAGGTGGCGTTCGCTCACCGGGGGGACCCCGAGCAGCTGTGGAGCCAAGCTGAGGGCCTCGGCCTGCACGACCAGATCGACAGTCTCAAGCTGCAGGGCAAGCTCGCACTTCTCACTGGCAACAGCGCCCCGCTGATGGCGCACCTGCTCGGGCCCGACCTGCGCCACCCGGCCGAGCTGGTCGATCAGGGGTTGGTCACCGCCGAGGACTGGGAGCGGAAACTCAGCGCCCTGGTCGGGGGAGACACGGCGGCGATCACCGCGCTGATCCCCGCCTCCTACGAGGCGTCGACACCCGCCGTGCGTCTGAGCGCCTACGCCGCTGATCTCGCCCGAAAGGTGCGGGCAAGCTACCCCACCCAGGTGGTCACCCAACTCGTTTCCACGGGCGCCCTCGCGGTGGGGAATACGGCGTCCACGGTCGCCCTGCTGAAGGCAGCCACGGCCGACGGCTTCGTGATGGGTGCGACCCCGCCCGAGGCCTTCTTCGTGGCCAAGGGCGCGGGTATGTTCGGAGTCACCGAGGAGCAGTTCGAGGCCGCAAGGCAGGACCTCCGGGACCTGCACCGCGCCTACCAGCTCAGCCCTGACCACAAGTCGATGGCCGTCCTGACCGAGCTCGGCCTGACCAGTGCCTACGACATCGCCGAAATGGGTGAGGAGGAGTTCTCCGCGGCCTTCCTCCGCGCCCATCTCAAGCTCTTCAAGACCGAACCCGGCGCCGTGGTGGCCCAGCTGGTCCATCGCAAGGCACAGCAGGTCAGCAGCGTCAGCTACGCCGTGTTCGGTGCGGCACAGACGCTCAAGGCGCAGCCCGGCACGGCGGCCACCTCGGCGGCGGCGGTGGACAGGCACGCCGCCCAGAGCAATCTGCTCAGGCACTTTCCGACGATGGAGGGGCTGTTCGGGTCGCTCGACTACATCGAGTGCCCGGACTGCCGCTCGGTACTCAGCCCCGCCGCCTACTTCGTCGATCTCCTGCAGTTCATCGACCCGGACAAGCCGACGTGGGACAACTTCCTCGCCAACTGGAAGAGCCGACACGCCGGCCTGGACTACACGGCCAAGTACGCCAGGCCGATCGACGCGCAGCAGGCGCCTCGACCGGATCTCTTCGCGATCGAGCTCACCTGCGAGAACACCCTCACCGCGCTGCCGTACATCGACATCGTCAACGAGATCCTCGAGTACTACGTCGCGCACGCGGGACTGGCCGCGGAGGCCGCGCACGACACCGGCGAGGCGACGACGGAGGAGTTGGTCGCCGAACCGCAGAACCTGCTCGCGGAGGCGTACGACAAGCTGCTCGATGCGTGGCACCCCGATCCGCTGCCGTTCGATCTGTGGATCGAGACGGTGCGCGAGTTCACAGCCGGGTTCGGCACTCCGCTGGCCAAGGTGATGGAGGTGTTCCGGGCGAGCAACGCGCTGTTCGACGACATCCAGCGATACGACCGGGCGGACACGTACATCGAGTACCTCGGCTTCTCGCCCGCCGAGGCTGCCAGACTCACCGATCCCGCGCCCCTGGCCTCCTGGTGGCGGCTGTACGGTTACGCCGACGCTGGCCAGGCCACGACGGTGGCGGTCGACGCGGATTCGGGCCAGCGCATCGACCTCAACTCCGCCAAAACCCTGTCGAGGCGGCTCGGGGTCACATACCAGGACCTCGTCGACATCGTGCAGACGGGCTTCGTCAACCCCGCACTGCCCGGGCTCGGACTGCTGTACCGGCTCGGCGTCAGCATCCGGGATGCCAAGCACTACACCGAGCATCGCCTCGACCCGCCTCCGGTCACGCCAGAGCAGAAGGCCGATCGGCTGGCGGTCGATGCGTTCGATGCCCGCCTCACCGCCCTCGCCGCTCGGGCGAACGTGTCGGCGGACCGGCTGCGGACCGAGATCGCCGGCCTGCCGTACGGGCAGGTGCTGGTGCTCGCCGATCCGGATACCGGAGCGGACTTCGACCTGACGACCCTGCGCCATGCCGACGGCTCCCCGGCCGATCCGCTGGCCTTCGTCCGCATCGCCCACTTCGTGCGGCTGTGGCGAAAGCTCGGCTGGTCGATCGCGGAGACAGACGATGCGCTGAAGGCCTTCGTGCCGGCCCACGCACCGTTCGTCATGGGGTCGTTGGACCAGCGTCCGCTGCGGTCCGCGCTGATCCACCTGTCCCAACTGGTGTCGCTCATGGACCGGCCCGGGGTGGACCCGAAGCTGAGGCCAAGGCTGGCCGCCTTGTGGATGGACCTTCCGACGACCGGCCGCAACCCGCTCTACGCACAGCTGTTCCTGACCAGGAGCGTGCTCCTACGCGACCCGGTCTTCGACCACCCGCTCGGCCGCTACCTCGACTGGACAGAGGTCGACCCGGCCAAAGTCCCCAGGCTCCGGGACCACTTGCGCAGCGTGCAGGCCGTGCTCGGGCTCAGCAGCGACGACATCCAAACGATCCTCACCGATGCCGGGATCAAGGCGGACGTGGACCTTGATCTGCGCACCTTGTCCACCTTGCACCGGTACGCGCTGCTGGCCGAGATCCTGCAGCTGTCGGTGTCCGATCTGGTGACGCTGAAGAGGCTCTCCGGGATGGACCCGTTCGAGCCGCTGTACCCCGACGCTTTGGAGCACCTCCCCCCGGAGCAGCCGTACCGACAGGCCACCCTCGAGTTCGCTGGACTGGCCCGCCGGGTCGCCGACAGTGGTCTGAGCGTCCCGGACATCGACGCGCTGCTGCGCGAGCGGCGGGATGCCAAGCCGACCGACGGGCCGGTCCCCGACGCGGTGCTGCAGCAGTTGAAGGTCCTGGCCGACGGGGCTCGGGCGATCCGCGCCGAGCACGCCGTCCCGGCGGCCCCGGGCTCGCTAAGTGACGAGCAACTGCGGCAGGAGCTGGGACTCGTCCTTGAGCGGGACGTCGTCGACAAGCTCCTCGCGATGGTGCAGGGCACGGCCGGGTTCTCGACCTCCGCACCTGAGGTGAAGAAGTTCTTCGACAGGTACCTGCTCAAGCAGGACATCACTGCTGGGACGAGTTTCGGCTTTCTCGAAGACAGTGCATTCAACCTGCTGATCAACCCCACGCCCCTGATCCCGCCCGGACTGTCCGCAGCCGCCGAGCTCGTCGCCCGCGAGGCCGTCGAGGAGGCTGTCCAGGCCAAGCGGACAGTCCTCGCGACCGCTTTCCTGCCCTTCCTCCAAGGCCGGTTGATCCAACGACTCGTGGTGGACACGATCACCGCCCAGGCCGGCGCCGAGCCGGCCCTGGTGGAGGACCTGCTGACCGACGCCCGGCTACTCGGCCGCAGCGAGCCGCTGCTGGCCGCGTTCGAGCACATCGACAGCAGCATCGACACCACGAAGTCCTCCTTCGAGGGCTTTCTGGAGGTGCCGGTGAGCGGTGTCTATCGCTTCACCTCGGTGGTTGGCCCGCAGGGCGGATTCACGAAGCTCAGCTTCGACCACCTTGACCAGCCGGTGGTCCTGAGCGGTACAGCCACTGCCGGGGCCGAGATCACCGGCACCGTCGAGCTCCAGGCGGGACGGCTCTACGCCTTCGCCTTCACCACGACCGGCCTCGACGGCGCGAGCGCTCACCTGGATGTCCAGAGCGCGTTGCTGGCCCGTGGCGGCGTTGTACAGCAGCTCCGGCTGTACCCGAAGGATGTCGTCACAGGAGCCAGTGCGGCCCTGGCGCTGATCGAAAAGATCCTGTCGCTGGTCCACACCCTGGGCATCGGCCATGACGAGGTCCGTCACCTGGCCACCCACTCGAAGGCGTTCGACAACCTGCGGCTCGGTGACCTGCCGACCAGCAGGGTCGGTGACACCCCGGAGGAACTCGCCGCTGCGGTGGTCCGGTTCCGCTGGCTGGCGCGGCTGATCGACTACGCGGCCCTGAAGCGGGAGCTCGGCGGCGGCGAGGAACTGCTGGCCGTACTGCAGGCGGCCGGATCCACAGCGCCGAACCCGCTGACGGCCGACGTGTATCCGATCCTCGCCCACCTGACTGGGCAGAGCGTCGAGGTGGTGTCCGCCACCGCGACCACCATCTGGCCCGCGGGTCCGACGTTCGACAGTGAACGGCCGGTC
>NZ_JBFBDY010000482.1:0-4884 GCF_040683475.1 Kitasatospora sp. NPDC093558
GCCGGCTCACTCGCCTCCTGGGCAGGAACCGCTCACCGCGCCAGCAGCCGCCCGCGCGCCAGCCCGGCCACCGTCCCGCTCGCCGCGGCCACCCACGAGACGGCCAGCAGCGCGTACAGCCCGACGGCCAGCCCGGTGAACCCGCCGAACCCGGTGTGCCGGGCGAGCGCCGAGGCGCCGGTGACGCAGGTGCCCACCGGGAAGGTGAACGCCCACCAGGTCATCGCGAACCGCATGCCGGCCCGGCGGGCCCGCAGGTTGGCAGTGAGCGCGACGGCCAGCCAGAGCATCGCGACGCCGATCACGGCCACGCCGTACAGCTCGGCGAGGGCGGCCATCGCCGGCGCGAGCGCGGGGAGCACCGGGCGGGCGGCGTCGGCGAGTTGGTGGACGGCGGTGACGGACTGGCCGAGCGGCCCGAGCACCAGGAACAGCGCGGGGGTGAGCACGAGGGTCGGCACCTTGCTGTGGAACAGCCCGGTGAACACCACCGGCAGCAGCACCAGGGTGGCCAGCAGCCCGACGCCGAACAGCGCCCAGCAGCCGTACAGCATCGTCTGCTGCGCCGAGCCGGACGGCAGGTGCGGGACGAGGGCCGGACCGCAGGCCGAGGCGACCAGCGGGGCGACGACAGGCAGCAGCCAGGTGGGGTTGGCCTCCAGCGCGGAGATCCGGTGCCGGGTGATCATCAGGTACGGGATGCCACCGGCGACGGCGAGCGCGTACGCGGTGCCGACGGTCCAGAGGACGGCGTCGATCGCGACGGCAGGCCCGGTGCCGATCACCCGCGGGCCGAGCAGCAGCGTGCCGAGGCCGACCGCCAGCAGGGCCATCGGCGGGCAGCCGTAGAAAACGGCGGTGGCCGGGTTCTCCAGCAGCTGGGCACGGGCCGCCTCGCGGTGCCGGGTGAGGTGCACCAGCCGCGCGCCGCCGAGCACCAGCAGGGCGGCCAGGCCGAGCGCCCACATCACCTCGCCGAAGCCGATCAGCCCGGGCGGTCGGACCGGCAGGACGGCGGCGCCGTTGCCGAGGATCGCGGTGCCCATGACGGCGGCGTACCAGTTGGGGCCGAGCTGGGCGAGGTCGAACCGGGGGCGGGCGACGGAGGGGCGGGTGAGCGGGCGGACATCGGCCAAGGTGGACATGGGACCACCGTCGCTCCACGGACCCTCGGCCGGTAGCGCCCGGCGCTCTATGAGGGCATAGCCTGAACCTATGCCTCTCTCCCCGCACGTGCCCGAACTCGGCGCCCTGGAGCTACTGCTCGCGGTGGCCCGGCTGGGCAGCGTCGGCCGGGCGGCGGCCGAGCTGGGCGTCAGCCAGCCGACCGCGAGCGCCCGGATCAAGGGCATGGAGCGGCAGATCGGCGTCCCGCTGCTGGAGCGCTCCCCCCGGGGCAGCCGGCCGACCGAGGCGGGGCGGCTGGTGGTCGAGTGGGCCCGGCACGTGGTGGAGGCGGCGCAGGCGCTGGACGCCGGGATCGACGCGCTGCGCGGACGGCGGGACGCCAAGCTCACGGTGGTCGCCAGCCTGACCGTCGCCGAGTACCTGATGCCGGGCTGGCTGCTGGCGCTCGCCGAGGCCAGCCCGGGCACCGCGGTGACGCTGCGGACGGCGAACTCGGCGGAGGTCGCCGGGCGGGTGCTGGCCGGGGAGGCGGACCTCGGCTTCGTCGAGGGCCCGTCCACCCCGCCCGGGCTGGACGGGGCCGTGGTGGCCGCGGACCGGCTGGTGGTCGTGGTGGCGCCCGGCCACCCGTGGTCGCGCCGGCGGGCGCCGCTGACCGGGCCCGAGCTGGCCGGGACGCCGCTGGTGCTGCGCGAGCCGGGGTCGGGCACCCGGGAGGTGCTGGAGACGGCGCTGGCGCCGTACGGGGGCGCGGCGCGGCCCCGGCTGGAGCTGGCCTCGTCGACGGCGCTGAAGGCGGCGGCGATGACCGGCGCGGGGCCGGTCTGCCTGAGCGAGCTGGTGGTGACGGAGGAGCTGGCGACCCGGCGGCTGGTCGAGGTGCCGCTGGCGGCGGGGCTCGACCTGCGGCGCCCGCTGCGCGCGGTGTGGCCGGCCGGGCAGCGGCCGGGCGGGCCGGCCCGGGAGCTGCTGGTGCTGACCCGGCAGGGGTCCACAGTGGCCACTCGGCAGAAAAAACAAACCTGAGCGGAATAGACTCAACTTAGTGCATGCTGTCAGTAGCAGCAGTGAAGGACGACGAGGGAGGATCCCCCAGCAGTGGACGCCAGCAAGTTCACCACCAAGACGCAGGACGCCCTGTCCGCCGCGATCCGGCAGGCCGGCGCGGTCGGGAACCCGGACGTCAGGCCGGTGCACATCCTGATCGCCCTGCTGGAGCAGCCCGAGGGCATCGCCAGGCCGCTGCTGGAGGCGGTCGGCGCCGAGGCCGCGCGCGTGGACGCCGAGGCCCGCCGCCAGCTGGCCGCGCTGCCCAGCGCGAGCGGCTCGACGGTCGCCGCCCCGCAGCTCGCCCGGGACACCATCGCGGTGCTCACCGAGGCCGGCAAGCGCGCCGACGACCTCGATGACCAGTACGTCTCCACCGAGCACCTGATGGTCGGCCTGGCCGCCGAGGGCGGTCCGGTCTCCGAGCTCTTGGTGCGCCAGGGCGCGACGCCCAAGGCGCTGCTGGCCGCGTTCAAGGACGTGCGCGGCAGCGGCCGGGTCACCTCGCCGGACCCGGAGGGCACCTACAAGGCGCTGGAGAAGTACGGCACCGACCTCACCCAGGCCGCCCGGGACGGCAAGCTCGACCCGGTGATCGGCCGCGACCAGGAGATCCGCCGGGTCGTCCAGGTGCTCTCCCGCCGCACCAAGAACAACCCGGTGCTGATCGGCGAGCCCGGCGTCGGCAAGACGGCCGTGGTCGAGGGCCTGGCCCAGCGCATCGTCGCCGGCGACGTGCCGGAGTCGCTGCGCGGCAAGCGGCTGGTCGCGCTGGACCTCGGCGCGATGGTCGCGGGCGCCAAGTACCGCGGCGAGTTCGAGGAGCGCCTGAAGGCCGTCCTCAACGACATCAAGCAGAGCGACGGCCAGGTCGTCACCTTCATCGACGAGCTGCACACCATGGTCGGCGCGGGCGCCGGCGGCGACTCCGCGATGGACGCCGGCAACATGCTCAAGCCGATGCTGGCCCGCGGCGAGCTGCGGATGGTCGGCGCCACCACGCTGGACGAGTACCGCGAGCGGATCGAGAAGGACCCGGCGCTGGAGCGCCGCTTCCAGCAGGTGCTGGTCGGCGAGCCCAGCGTGGAGGACTCGATCGCCATCCTGCGCGGCCTCAAGGGCCGCTACGAGGCGCACCACAAGGTGCAGATCGCGGACGCCGCCCTGGTCGCCGCGGCCACCCTGTCCAACCGCTACATCACCTCCCGCTTCCTGCCCGACAAGGCGATCGACCTGGTCGACGAGGCGGCCTCGCGGCTGCGGATGGAGATCGACTCCTCCCCCGTCGAGATCGACGAACTCCAGCGTTCCGTCGACCGGTTGCGCATGGAGGAGCTCGCGCTGGAGAAGGAGTCGGACCCGGCCTCGGTCGACCGGCTCGCCCGGCTGCGCCGCGATCTCGCCGACAAGAACGAGCAGTTGAGCGTTCTGACGGCGCGCTGGGAGCAGGAGAAGAAGAGCCTCAACCGGGTCGGCGAGCTCAAGGAGCGCCTGGACGACCTCCACGGCGCCCTCGAACGGGCCCAGCGCGACGGGGACTTCGAGCGCGCGTCGAAGCTGATGTACGCCGAGATCCCGGCCGCCGAGAAGGAGCTCACCGACGCCCAGGAGCGCGCAGCCGACCAGGACGCTTCGACGTCGATGGTCAAGGAGGAGGTCGGTCCGGACGACGTCGCCGACGTCGTCGCCTCCTGGACGGGCATCCCGGCCGGCCGCCTGCTGGAGGGCGAGAGCGCCAAACTCCTGCGCATGGAGGAGGAGTTGGGCAAGCGCCTGATCGGCCAGGCGGAGGCCGTGCAGGCCGTGTCGGACGCGGTGCGCCGCACCCGCTCCGGCATCGCCGACCCGGACCGCCCGACCGGCTCCTTCCTGTTCCTCGGCCCGACGGGCGTCGGCAAGACCGAACTCGCCAAGGCCCTGGCCGACTTCCTCTTCGACGACGAGCGGGCGATGGTCCGCATCGACATGAGCGAGTACGGCGAGAAGCACTCCGTCTCCCGCCTGGTCGGCGCCCCGCCCGGGTACGTCGGCTACGAGGAGGGCGGCCAGCTCACCGAGGCGGTCCGCCGCCGCCCGTACAGCGTCGTGCTGCTGGACGAGGTCGAGAAGGCCCACCCGGAGGTCTTCGACGTGCTGCTCCAGGTGCTGGACGACGGCCGGCTCACCGACGGCCAGGGCCGCACCGTGGACTTCCGCAACGCGATCCTCATCCTCACCTCCAACCTGGGCAGTCACGCGTTTAATGAACCGAGCCTGGTGGACCCGGCCACCCCGGAGGACCGGAAGAAGCAGCTGGTGCTGGACTCCGTCCGGGCCGCGTTCAAGCCGGAGTTCCTCAACCGGCTGGACGACATCGTGGTCTTCGACCCGCTGGGCACCACCGAGCTGAGCCGGATCGTCGACCTCCAGGTGGCCCGCCTCGGCGAGCGGCTGCGCGAGCGGCGCCTCACCCTGGACGTCTCCGCGGCCGCGCGCGACTGGCTGGCCCTCACCGGGTACGACCCGGCGTACGGCGCCCGCCCGCTGCGGCGGCTGGTGCAGTCCGCGATCGGCGACCAGCTGGCGCGGGCGATCCTCTCCGGCCAGGTGCACGACGGCGACACCGTCCTCGTCGAGCGGGACGAGGAGCACGACCGGCTCACCGTCCGCGCTCGCGGACCGCTGGAGAAGTAGCCGGCGGACACCGCCCGCACCGGCGCACGGGCCGCC
>NZ_JBFBDY010000483.1:0-4867 GCF_040683475.1 Kitasatospora sp. NPDC093558
GCCGCAGCAGAAAGGTTCATGCTCGCTGTCGCCTGAGTCGCCGTGCGCAGGAAGTCGACCCCATCGACTTCCTGCGCAGCGTCCGCCTCGGAGTCCACCAATGCCCGTGCAGCAGAAGCATTTCTGCTGCGTTCAAGTGAGGTTGGTGGGTGGAGCAGGAAGTCGGGCCGGTCGACTTCCTGTGCTGAAGGCCTCGGGCGTTGCCTGCAGAAGAGGTGGGGGTGGCTGCCTACGCGTGAATCAGCGCAACGTAGCTGCCAGTAGCGGAGGTTGGTATGTCGCACAGGAAGTCGGCTTGGCCGACTTTCGGCGTTGTGGGCTTCCGGTACTGGAGGTAGAGGGGTGAGGTGGTTGGCCCGGCGAACCGGCTGTTTGTACGGGCAACGCGTCGGCCAGCATGGAATGTTGACCCCAGCGTAGGAAGTCGGGCCGACCGACTTCCAGCACGGTGAGCCTCGACCGCTGGTGGCGGCGAGGCCTGGGGCGGTTGGCCGGCAGCGCTTCCCCTTATCGCCGAAAGCCCGGTTCGCGAGAAGTGCCGCTCTGGCCGCCGCAGCAGAAAGGTTCTTGCTCTGCTGTGCCGCAGTGCCACCGTGCGCAGGAAGTCGGCGAGGTCGACTTCCTGCGCACGGTGGCAGAAGCGTTTCTTCTTCGCTGGCGGGCGGCTCCCGCGTGGTACAGGAAGTCGGGCCGGCCGCCCTTGGGCGTTGACGGCGGCGGGGCCTGGGGGTGGTCGGCCGGTGGCGTTGGGTTTTGCCGCGCAGGAAGTCGGCCGATCCGACTTCCTGCGCAAGCCTTGCCGGCTCAACTGTGCACGCGCGCACAACAGTTCTACGGGGCGTGCCCAGCCCGGTCGGCGGCGGGGAGTGCGATGCGGCCTTCGGGCAAGTGATGAGGTCCAGAATCTTCCGACGGGTTCCTGCGGCCTCGTTGCCACACCCGCCCCGGACTACGCAGGCCGAGGAACGGGGTCGATCTCTGGCAGGCTTCCGTGCAGCCGGCGAGCGCCCAGGGCAACGCGTTCGTCGGGGTCTCGCGACAGCTCCTCGCAAAGCTGCAGCGCGTCATCCAGCTCGGTGGCGAAGAAGCTGAACACATCGTTGAACGCGGTGTGGACCCAATCGCTGTGATTCGAGTCCGCGACCGCGAGCGCACAAGCGACTACCCGCAGCCCGGCCTTGTCCTTGCGCCTGAGCAGGGCTTCCGCGGTCCGCCTGGTGACGAAGGTGTCGCCGGGATCGAGTACGAGCTCGAGCAACGGCTCGAACGCCTCGCGCATCTCGGCGAACCTTGCCAGGCCATGACCGGCATCCGCCCGGTCACGGTAATCGCGGCTCCGCCCGAGCGCGGCGAGCGTCACGACAGCCGCAAGCCGCAGGGCGTCGTCCATCTGTGTGCTCCCGTCTCGCGATCTCTGGCGAAATTACCAGCTGATTGTTGGTGCGGTTCCGCGTTGGTCCCGCCATAGATGGGCGTCCGCACGCTGCAGGATTGAGTAGCGTGAACCGTTGGACAGGTCGTGGAGAGCCTTGTTGAGCGAGCTGGTCAGTGGACGACCGCGCCGACGTTGCGGACCCACACGGGGAACGGCGTGGCCTCCGCCTCGGACACGGCTCCTGACTGCTCGTCCTCAAGGTCCTCCCAGGCGACCGCGCCCGGCTCCCCGTCACTCAGGAAGCCCTCGACGATCAGCCCGAGATCGTCGGAAGGCACGTATGCACCGCCGAAGGGCAGCTGGTCCGCGGCCACAGACGCAGTCGAGCACCTGAGCTGCCCGGCCTGCTCGTCGTGCCACACGTAGAACGTCGCCGCCCCTGCGAAGCCCATTGCGCGGACGCGCAGGCGGATGCCTTCGGCGGTCCGCTCAAAGGCGGCAACCACCTCGGGCACGGTCAGCGCCTGCCTGTCCTCGTCGGCCGCGCCCAGCCACCAGGTGTTGGTCTCCCACTCCACGCGCCAGTCACCCGGCTCCAGCCTCAACGCCTCGTCCGCCACCTCGGCGATCCATGTCAACAGCACCTCGGAAGTATCCCGGCGCAGCCAGGGCACCACGAACCACCATCAGTAGCTCGCCTCAGCCGGCCGCGACGCGCACCACGTACTTGCCCAGTGCCCGGCCGGCCTCCATGGCGTCGTGGGCGGCGGGGACAGCGGCGAGGTCGGGGAGTTCGTTGACGGGGAGGGGGAGGTGAGCCTCGGCCAGGAAGTCCATCGCGCGGCGAATGGCGTGGGCCAGCTTCGCGGGTGCGGTGGCGGCCAGGCCGCGGTGGCTGAAGCCGGTGATGGTGAGGTTGCCGGCCATGAGGCGGCCGACGGGTGGCAGGGCGTCGACGGCGCCGCCGCCCGCGTTGCCGAAGAGGACGATCCGGCCGCCGGGGGCCGCGATGTCGAGGTCGGTCGGCAGGGCCGAGGTGCCGAGCGGGTCGAGGATCAGGTCGACGCCCTGCCCATCCGTGGCCTTCCGGACGGCCTCGACCAGGTCCTCGTCGCGCGCGAACGCCGCGTCGTACCCGGCCGCGACGGCCGCCGCGGCCTTCTCCGGCCGGCCCACCGTGCCGAGCAGCCGGCCCCCGCCCAGCAGCGGCACCAACTGCGCGATGGCGCTGCCGATCCCGCCGCTCGCCGAGTGCACGAGCACGGTGTCGCCGGCCGTGAAGCGCCCGGCGTCGGTGAGCAGCAGGACGGAGGTGGCCAGTCCCAGCGGGACGGCGGCGGCCTCGCGGAGCCCGACCCCGTCCGGGACGGGCACGGTGAGCACGGCCTCGGCGACGGCGACCTCCGCCAGTCCGCCGCCGACCGGTGCGGCCACGACCCGGTCGCCGACCGCGAGCCCGGTGACGCCCTCGCCGAGCGCCCGGACCGTCCCGGCCACTTCCTTGCCCGGCAGGTACGGCCACTCGGAGGTGTACCCGCCGTCGCCGCGGCGCACCATGACGTCGACGAAGTTGAGTCCGGCGTAGGCGACGTCGATGGCCACCTGCCCGGGGCCGGGCGTCACCACCTCGACGTCCTTGACCTGCGAGTTCTCCGCCCCACCGGGTGCGGTCATCACCAGTGCGCGCATGTCGGTCCCCCTTGCGGCTACGATGTTCGACGAACGACGAAATTAGTACCACTCTTCTTCGACGTTTGTCGAACATCGAACGTGGAAGAACGGAACCGAGAACGCCGAACCCGGAGGTCCACCCGTGCCCCGCAGCACCAGCCGTCGCCGGTCGGCGCTCGCGCACCCCGAGGTCGGGGAGATCGACCTGCTCGACGTGATGCACGCGCTGTCCGACCCCACCCGGATGACGATCGTGCGCACCCTCGCCGCCGAGCCCGAGCGCGCCTGCGGCACCTTTCCGGTGGACGTCGCGCCGTCCACGCTCAGCCACCACTTCAAGGTGCTGCGCGAGTCCGGCCTCATCCGCCAGCGCGAGGAGGCCAACCGCCGCCTCACCGCCCTGCGTTCGGCCGACCTGGAGGCGCGCTTCCCGGGCCTGCTGGCGACCGTCCTCGCCGCGTACGAGCGAACCGCGTACGAGCGAACCGCGTCCGAGCGAACCGCGTCCGAGCGAACCGCGTCCGAGTAAACCGCGTCCGAGCGAACCGCGTCCGAGCGAACCGTGTACGAGAGCGCCGCGTACGAGAGCGCCGCCGGCCCCGAAGCTGGGCCCGGCGGCGCGTAACCCCGGAGGCGAACGGCGCTCAGCGCCGCCGCCAGACCATCCACCCCTGCTGCCGGTCGACCCGCTCGACGAACCACTCGCCGGGATGCCCCGGCCACGCCGTCTCCGGCTCCGCACCCTCGGGCGCCGGAGGCATCACCACCGCCGTGGCCGCCGCCGGGATCGGCTTGTCGCGCGGGTCCAGGTACCAGACGCGGCCCCGGTAGACCTCGAAGGCCTGCGTGCTGCGGATTCCCCAGTCGCCGTCCCAGCTGAACACGACGCTGTCGTCCGGGTGGAGTCCGGCCTGCTCGGTGAAGCCGGTGGCGAGGTTCCGGCGCCAGTTCGAGTGCGGGTAGCTGATCTGATCGGTGATGGTGACGGTGGCGAACCCGGCGAACAGCGCGAGCGCGACGCCGAGCCAGACCGCCCGGCGCGAGGTGATCGCCCGCAGCAGCACCACGAGGCCGAGGGCGGCGAACGCGACGGCGGTCGTCCGCATGATGCGCAGCTCGCCCCAGTCGGCGCCGAGGAACAGGGCGTCCGGCATGCCCCAGGAGACGAAGGCCTGCGTTTTGAGCAGAGGTCCGGCGGACAGGACCACCGCGCCGCCGAGTGCCAGCGTGAGCCCGGCGGCTCCGGCGAGCGTCCGGGCGAGGGCGCGGCCCCGCAGCCGGGCCAGCGCCGCGCTGCCGACGACGAAGGCCGCCGGGACGAGGCACGCCGCGTAGCGGGCGTACACCCAGTTGTCGATCCGCTTGTCGTCCGGCAGTGCGGCGGCCGCCGCCAGCGCGATGCCGACCAGCAGTGCGATCATCACCCCGCCCACGATCCGGTGCGGCCGGGCGACGCGCTTGTCGAAGACGGCGAACAGGCAGACCACGATGGCCAATCCGGCGATCCCCCAGGTCGAGATGATGACGTACCAGATCTGGCCGGCCGTCCGGGTCAGGGTCCGCCCGGCGGCCTGCGGGTCGGTCAGGCCCCTCCACAGGTACCCGCCGACGTTGCTGGCCGGCACGGTGAACTGCGCGCGCAGCCAGACGCTCATCAGGTGGGCGCCCAGGAGGCCCGTCCCCAGTGCGCCGAGGCCCGCCACCGTCGGGCGCCACGGCGCCCAGCGCAGCAGCAGGACCCCGACGAACACCGCACCGGTGAGCGCGACGACGACGCCCCCGCGGTCGTGCGTGGCGATCGCGTACGCGGCGGTCAGGCCC
>NZ_JBFBDY010000484.1:0-4863 GCF_040683475.1 Kitasatospora sp. NPDC093558
CGGCACGACGCCGAAGAACAGCGAGCGCAGCCGGCCGAGCACGAAGCGGCGCAGCGGGGCGACGGCGGCCACGACGAGGCCGAGCACGGCGGCGGACCGGCGCGGCCCTGCGGGAGGAGTGGGGCTGTCCGGGTCCGCGCACCGACCAGGTGGTCCCGTTCCGCGACAAGTACGCGATGGCGAGCCGGGTTTCGCGTGCCGGCCTGGCGGTGCCCCGCTTCGAGCGGGTCACGGACGCCGCCTCGGTGCGCGCGTTCGCCGGGTCCGCGGGCTGGCCGGTCGTCCTCAAGCCGCTGGCGGGCCGCGGGGCCAGCGGGGTCCTGCTCCTGGCCGGGCCGGGCGACCTCGACGGCGTCGCCCCTGCGTCCCCCGAAGACCCGTACCTGGTCCAGGAGTTCAACCCGCACCCGACGTACCACGTGGACGGCCTCTTCACCGGGGAGCGGCTCGCCGGCCACCGCGTCTCCCGCTACGTCAACAACTGCCTCGCCTTCCGCGCCGACGGCGTCCCGCTCGGTTCGGTCGAGGAGGACGACCCGCAACTCCTCAAGAGCGTCGCGGAGTTCGCCACCCGTGCACTGGCGGCGCTGACCGACCGGCCGACCGTGTTCCACCTGGAGCTCTTCGTCGACCGGGCCACCGGCGACTGCACCTTCCTGGAGGTCGCCGCCCGCGCCGGCGGGGCCGAGATCCCCGTCCTGTGGCGCGAGTCGCACCGGGGCGACCTGCTGGAGACGCTGGCCCGGACCCAGCTCGACCTGCCGGTCGAGGAACTCGGGGGTGATCTCGACGAGACCGGGGAGGTCGGCGGCTGGCTGATCGTCCCCGCCCCTCGGCTGCGCCCGTGCCGCGTCACCGGCAGCAGCTCGATGCTCGACCGCACGGACGGGCCGTATGCAGAAACGTTCCTGCCGGTCGGCCGGGTCCTGCCCAAGACCGATCCCTACCACCAGCACGTCGGCGGCCGGTTCCGCTTCCGCGGCCCGTCGAGCGACACCGTCGAGGCGGGCATCCGCGCCACCGCGGCGGACTTCCGGATGACCGTGGCACCGGAGCTCCCGCGCACCCCCCACGGCACCGGCCCCGGAACCATCACCCCCGACGGCTCCGCCGTGGACTTCTTCGCCGCCCTGCCCCCGGGCACCGGAACGGCCGCCGTCGTCCACGGCGCGATCCCCGAGCGCGGCTCCGTCCTCGAACTCGGCGCCGGCACCGGCCGGGTCACCCACCCGCTCGTCGCCCTGGGCCACCGGGTGGTCGCCGTCGACGAGTCCGCCGAGATGCTAGCCCGCCTGAACGACGGCCCGCCCGGCATGGCCGACGTCGAGACCGTGCTGTCGCGCATCGAGGACCTCCGCCTCGACCGCACCTTCGACGCCGTCCTGCTCCTCTCCTCCCTCATCAACTACGTGTCCAGGAAACCGCTCCTGGACGCCAGCCACCGCCACCTCGCACCCGGCGGCGCCGTCATCGTCCAGCGCACCAACCCGGCCTTCTTCGAGGAGGTCGGCCCGGCCGAGTGGGAGAACCGCGGCACCCGCTTCCGCAACTACGACGTCGAACAGCTCGACGACGGCATCGTCGCCTGCACCAAGGAGTACCGCATCGGCGAGCGGACCTGGACCTTCTCCGGCGTCTTCCACCGCCTCGCCGACGACGAACTCCCCGACGTCCTCGGCGCCTCCGGACTGCGCTTCGACCGCTTCCTCGACGAGCGGCACACCTACATCCTGGCCCGCGCGGCCTGATTTGCAGCTCCACGAAAGGAACCAGGTAACACCACCATGATCGTGAACTCGTGGAACGAGTGGGACCCGCTGCGCGAGATCGTGGTCGGCTCCGCCGACGGCGCACACTTCGAACCCACCGAACCCGGCAACCGCCCCACCATCCGCAACGCCCCCGCGGGCACCCCCTTCCCGACCGGCCCCAAGTCACCCGAAGCCATCGACCGGGCCAACGAGGAACTCGCCGGCCTCGTCGCCCTCCTCGAATCCCGCGGCATCACCGTCCGCCGCCCGGAGCCGCACGACTTCGGCACCCCCGTGCGCACCCCCGACTTCGAGGTCGCCAACCAGTACTGCGCGGTCTGCCCCCGGGACGTGATGATCACCGTCGGCCACGAGATCATCGAGGCCACCATGTCCCGCCGCGCCCGCTACTTCGAGTACCGCCCCTACCGCAAGCTCGTCTACGAGTACTGGAACGCCGACCCCCGGGCGACCTGGACCACCGCCCCCAAACCGTCCATGGACGACGACATGTACCGCCAGGAGTTCTGGGACCGGCCGATCGAGGAACGCCACCGCCGGATGCACTCCTTCGAGTTCTGCATCACCCAGGACGAGGTCGTCTTCGACGCCGCCGACATCAGCCGCTTCGGCCGCGACCTCATCGTCCAGGAGTCGATGACCACCAACCGCACCGGCATCACCTGGCTCAAGCGCCACCTCGAACCCCGCGGCTTCCGCGTCCACCCCGTCCACTTCCCCCTCGACTACTTCCCCTCCCACGTCGACTGCACCTTCGTCCCGCTGCGCCCCGGCCTCGTCCTGACCAACCCGGAACGCCCCCTCCTCGACCGTGACGCACGCCTGTTCCACGACAACGACTGGGAGCTGGTCGACGCCCCGCAGCCCACGACCGGCAACGACGAGATGCCCGACTACTGCCAGTCCTCGAAGTGGCTCTCGATGAACGTCCTCAGCCTCTCCCCCACCACGGTGGTCTGCGAGGAACAGGAGAAGCCACTCCAAGACCTGCTCGACAAGCTCGACTTCGAGGTCCTCACCGTCCCCTTCCGCAACGTCTTCGAATACGGCGGCTCCCTCCACTGCGCCACCTGGGACATCCACCGCGAGGGCGTCCGGGAGGACTACTTCCCGAACACGACGTACCGGCCGTTGGTTTGACGGCCTTGCCGATCCCGACCCGGCTTCGGTGGGGCACGATGGACGGGTGAACTTCTACGTCGCTATCGCCGGTGACCAGGTCCGGCTTCAGGAGCCGCTTTCGTGCTCGCCGGCTCCGCTCCCGGGGGCGTCATCCCCGCGACGGCCATCCGGGACGCCGACCCTGCCGCGTCCCCGCCTCCTCCTGGACGCCGCGACCGCCGACTGGATTCCCGAACACCTGGGGATCGGGCCCGCCGAACAAACCGCCTTCTGCACCTGGGCCATGGAGATCGCGGACCTCGGCCACACCGCCGCCACAGCCTGACCGCGCCGCGCGGGCGGGGTCAGAGGCGGTGCACCGCGGCCGAGTTGTCCACCCAGTGCCAGTTCACCGGGTCGTACTGCTTCTTCAGGGCGCTCCGGCCACGTGCGTACGCCGTGAGGGCGCCCGCCACGGCGTCGGGGAGGGTGGCGAGGTCCTCCGGAACGGGCACGCGCAGGAGCAGGTTCTGCTGGCCGTGGGCGAGGAGGAGTTCGCCGGCGGGGGTGCAGTCCAGGAGCTCGAACTTCGTCAGGGCCGTGAACGGCTTCTCCGAGGTGGGGATGCGGCAGCGCATGCGTCCGTCCGCCGTCCAGGCGAACAGGCCGTAGCGGTTGAGGTGGAACGCCCGGCCTCGGTGCGGATCGCCGACCACGGTGAAGTCGTGCCCGGTGAACGGGCTCTCGCCGATCCGGTGCAGGCCCTCCAGGCGCCCGCGCACCGCGCCCCGGTCGTCGACGAGCACGAAGGCGAAGTCGCGGCCGCGGTTGCCCGAGCGGTAGATCTTTCCGAAGACGGGGACGACGAACAGGTCGTCGGCGAGCGCCGCCGGGCGGTGCATCCTGCCTTCGGCGTAGTCGGGGGCACAAACGGCGTGCCGGGACACGACCTCGGTCAGCGTGGGCGACGGCCGGTTGTCCCGTCCGACCGGTGCGCCGTCGAATCGGACGTGGGGGTAGAGATCGGCGTCGGTCTGCCGGCCGGTGTCCGCCCGGAAGGACGCGATCGCCCGCAGCGGGGGCTTGGAGCCCGGCGCGAGGACGGCGCCGGGCTCGGAGACGGCGACGAGATTGGGATGGGCCCCGTGCCACGGCGCGATCCGGTACTCGGACGTCATGCACAACAGCCGCCCGGCGGGGGTGACGGCGATGGACGCGGCGTACGGGTCTCCCGGGCCTGCGTCCGTCTCGAACTCGCCGGGCATCGACCAGGACGCCAGGACGCGGCTCAGGTCGGGGGCCATCAGGTGCGTGGAGGCGGGGTTCGCGCAGTACGCCACCGTCCCATCCGGCAGGACCGCCAGGCTCTCGCCCTGTCCCGTCGTGATCGCCGACGCCGCACCGTCCGCGTGCTGCTGCCCGAACACGGCGGTGGCGGTGGGCGTCCCGTCGGGCGCGAAGCGAGTGATCATCCGGTAGTCGAAACCCCGCTCGCCGGGGTCCGTCGCCCCGGTGCCCGCCCGGAAGCGGGATCGCCACACCCTGCTGAGGGTGTACGTCTCCCCAGCCTGAGTGGCCACGGCGTGGCACGGCTCGAACCTCCACCAGTCGGCGGCCAGGGTCAGGTCGACCCGGTGGGCCGCCAGCAGGCCGGCGGGCAGGACGAACGGCGGGGTGTGCGGCGTGGTCGGGGTCATGATCGGCATTCTCCGTCCCGGCACCGACAATGCCTGGTCAAATCAGGCCCCAGCTGAGCGCCCACGGGACGAACAGGAGGCCCGCGGTGACGTGGGCCATCCACGCGCCGCGCTTGCGGGCGGGCAACTCGCCGCGGCTGTGCCACACCACCGCCGTCAGGACCACGACCGCGACCGCGGCGGTCTGAAGCAGCCGCCAGGCGAGCTCAAGGCCCGGGGCCTCCGCATTGGCGGCGAGGACGGACAGCGCGAATGCCGGGGCGGCGATCGCGGTGGCCGTGCCGACCGCGGAC
>NZ_JBFBDY010000485.1:0-4851 GCF_040683475.1 Kitasatospora sp. NPDC093558
GGCCGCTGGTGAACAGCGTCCACCACTTGCCCACTTCCATGTGGTGGACGTTGCTGCTGTTGTGCCGGACGAAGCGGGCCCGCTCGGCGTGGCTCTGGCTCGCGAGCCAGGCGGCGGTCGCGGTCAGGAGCAGCACGTAGACGGTGGTCAGCCGCAGGCGGGCCAGCACGCGCAGCAGCTTGGCGCTGCGGTCTTCCGTCGTGTGTGCCGCCATCGTGCCTGCCGCCTTCGCCGTCCGTCCGAAGCCCCTTGCCGGGCCCCTGCCGGTGTCCGGCAGTACGTCGGCAGCCTATCGGCGCGCGGCGGGTGGGCACGTTTCCGGGGAGCACCCGGCCACCGGGCTGCTCCGTGCAGCGTTCCGGTGGCCGGGGTGGGGTGGGTTTCGTGGTGGTGATCAGGTGGCGGTGCGCTGAGCGAGGCAGAGGATGTTGCCCTCGCTGTCCTTGAACCACGCAGCGCGGAGGTCGTCGCGCTCGGCGACGCCGTCGACGGTCTTCAGGCCGGGGAAGTCGTACTCCTCGAACGTGACGCCGCGCTCGCGCAGGGCGGCCATCTCGCCGTCGAGGTCGGCGACCTTGAAGCTGGCGAGGGTGTGGGCGGCCTGGCCGCCGCTGGGGGTGTGGTAGATCGAGAACTCGGTGCCGCCGCACTCGCAGAACAGCTGCTCCTCGTCCTCGCGGGTGAGCTTGAGGCCGAGGACGTCCGTGTAGAAGGCCTTGGCGCGGCCGAGATCGGTGGCGGGGATGACTGCTTGTAGCGGTCCGTCTCCAAGCATGGTGGTTCGCCTCCTCCTGGTTACCAGGCTAGGGAGGTGGGGGCGTGTCCGCTCGGCGGACGGGGAGCCGGTGCGGGGCGTGCGCTGGGCGTGTACGGGAGGTTGCCGCGGGTCACCAGGGGCTCTCGGCGCGCTCTACCGTTCGCGTGGCCACCCCGCCGGTATCCGCTCCAGGACGCCCGCGCCGAACAGCTCGTACAGCGGCAGCGTCTCCAGGTGGACGTAGCCGATGTGGCAGTCGCACACCGGCAACGGGCAGGCGCGCGTGCGGAGTTCGGCGCGGTAGCTGCCGTCGTAGAGGTTGCCGAGGACGTCCCGGACGAAGTGGCAGCGGCGCACCGTGCCGTCGCCGTCCACCGAGAGCACCGACTCACCCGTCCGGCAGGGGTGCCCGGCGCTCGGGTGTGCGTGCCGGCTGTAGCCGAAATGCGGGTCGAGGACGGCCCATTGCGCGGCCTCGGCGTCGGTGTACGTGCGGCCCTCGGCGGCGTTGATCCAGAGGTAGACGTGCGGGGCGAGCGCGGCGCGCAGGCGCTGCGCCTCGGCGAGGTGCTCGGGCCGGCCGACCACGCCCACGCTGTAGCGCACGCCGAGCCCGTCCAGCTCGCGGCACTTGGCGAGGAAGCGGTCGTGGGTGACCTGGCCGGGGTGGTAGGTCACCCACAGCGCGAGGGTGTCGAGGTCGGCCCCGGCGAGCCAGTCGGTGCGGCAGCTGAGATTGGTCTGGATCGCGACGCGGCGGACGTGCGGGAGCCGGCTCAGCTCGGCCAGCGCGCGGCGGTACCACGACCGCACCAGGCCCTCGCCCCACGGGGTGAAC
The DNA here is from genome assembly GCF_040683475.1 of Kitasatospora sp. NPDC093558. NCBI lineage: Bacteria > Bacillati > Actinomycetota > Actinomycetes > Kitasatosporales > Streptomycetaceae > Kitasatospora > Kitasatospora sp. NPDC093558. The sequence continues at coordinate 1,596 of NZ_JBFBDY010000485.1, forward strand.
AGCAGGGACAGCGTGTCGCCGGTGCCCGACCGGCCGGCGGCCCAGGCGGTGAAGCGCTCCAACGCGGCTCGGTCGGCCCGCAGTTGGTCGGGCGTGTCGCGCCGCTTGGCGAACGGGCAGTACGGACAGTCGTAGTCGCAGGAGGAGAGCGGGCCGCGGTAGAGGAGGGTGAGGTCCCGCGGGGAGTCATCGGTGGGAGGCTTCGCGGGAGGTTCACTGGCCGGTGGCGACGGCATGCCGAGGAACGTCATTTCGCCTCGTAGTCCGCCATCAGCGCCCGGACCTCGGGCGAGAACAGCATCGGCCCAGCGGCGTCCGAGTGCGCCAGCCCCTCCGGCGTGAGCACCAGACGCGCGCCGTCCTCGGCCGGCCGGTCGTCCCCGGCCAGCCAGCCGCGCTCGGCGAACTCGGCCAGCTCGGTGGGGAAGTCCTCGGCGGGCGTGCTGCCGAAGCGGGCGCGGTAGTCGGCGAGCGGCATGCCCCCGGCCTGCAGCAGCGACTGGACGAGGTGGCGGCGGCGCGGCTCGTCGTCGGTCATGGGGAATCCGTGTTCAGCGTGGTGGAAGTCCTCAGTGGCCACGAACTTGTCGATGATGCCGCGCACCTGGGTGGCGTTGACCGCGTAGTCGAAGGAGTAGTGCAGCCGCGAGGTGTACGAGCGCGCCCCGCAGCCGAGGCCGACCATGCCGTCGGTCTGGCACGCGTACTCGCTCACGCCCGCCTGCGGGGAGGCGGCGCGGCGGAACATCCGCATCGACACCTGCTCGTAGCCGTGCCCGAGGAGGTGGTCCCGGCCGGTGCGGTAGAGCGCGAGCCGGCGGGCGTCCCAGGCAGGGAGGCTCTCCTGCTCGCCGCGCCGGGCCAGGCCGGTGAGCGGGCGGACGTACAGCGGGTAGAGGTACAGCTCCTCGGGCTGCCAGGCCAGCGCGGCGTCCAGCGAGTGCAGCCAACTGGCCTCGGTCTGGCCGTCGATGCCGTAGATGAGGTCGATGTTCAGCACCGGGAACCCGGCCGCGCGGATCCGGCCGAGGGCCGCCTCGACCTCGGCGCGCTTCTGCGGGCGGACCGCCGAACGGGCCTCCGCGTCCACGAAGGACTGCACACCGAGGCTCAGCCGCGTGGTGCCCCGGGCGGCCAGGACCTCCAGCCGGTCGGCCGTGGCGGTGGCGGGGGACGCCTCCACCGACAGGGGTATCGCGCGCAGGTCGGCGCCCATGCGCCGCTCGGCGATGTCGCACAGCCGCTCCAGCTCGCCCGCCGTCAGGTACGTGGGCGTGCCGCCGCCGAACGCGGCCACCGCGAACCGGGCGTCGGCGTCCAGCGCCGGGCGGACGGCGGCGGCCTGGCGCTCCAGCGCGTCCAGGTACGCGGTGGTCAGGCCCTCCGGGCTGCCGATCCGCGTGAACAGGTTGCAGAAGCCGCAGCGCACCTCGCAGAACGGGATGTGCAGGTAGAGCGAGAGCGCGTGCTGCGCCTCGCCGGCCCACAACTCGGCCAGCGCCGGGCGTCCGGGCAGCGGGCGGTACGCCGTCTTGTGGGGGTAGGCGTAGACGTACGACAGGTAGGGCGATTCGGTGCGCGGGGGTGCCGTCGTCATGCCGCGGGCTCCTCGGTGGTGGTCGTGCGGGGGGCCGCGGGGTGGTGGGGGACCGTGGAGTGGTGGGGAGGCGTGGACTGGTGGGGAGGCGTGGAGCGGTGCGGGATCGTGAAGTGGGCGTACGGGACCGTCCAGACCACCTCGTGGCCGATCCGGTGGCCGGTGTAGCCGTCCTCGCCGTACGCGGTGCCGTGGTCGGAGCAGACGACCGCGAAGCACGGGCGGCGGGCGCTCATCGCCGCGAACAGGCGGCCGATGTGGGCGTCCACGTACTCCAGCGCGGCGGCGTGGCTGGCCCGCGAGTCGCCGTGCTCGCGGGTGGCGCCGGGCAGGTGGAACCAGTTCGGCTGATGCAGGGCGGAGACGTTCAGGAACAGGAACAGCGGCTGCCCGGCGGGCTGTTCGGCGACGACCTGCTCGGCCCGGGCGACCTGCGCTTCGAAGGACGTCGGCGAGGGCACGCCCATCTCGGGCTCCCAGTGGCTCTCCTGGAACAGGCCGGGGAGTACCGAGCCGAGCGGGCCCTGCTTGTTGAAGAAGCCGACGCCGCCGATGCACACCGTCCGGTAGCCGGCCGCGCCGAGCGCGGTCGGCAGGTCGGGGGCGTCGAAGACCCAGGTGCGCGGGGCGGTGCTCTCCGAACCGGCGAAGCGCGCCGCGAACAGGCGCGGGTGCGGGCCGCCGGGCGAGGCCGGGGTGGGCAGGAAGCCGGCCAGGATCGCCTGGTGGGAGGCGTAGGTGAAGCTGCCGGGCGCGTGGCGGCGCTCCCAGCGGCCGCCGGGCAGATGCGCGGCGAGGTGCGGGATGCGGCCGGCGGCGGCGAGTTCCTCGGCGACGTCGAAGCGGAGGGTGTCGAGGGTGACGAGCAGGAGGTCGTGGGTGCCCACGACGGCGTTCATATCGGGGTCGGCGGCGGGGTTCGCGTCGGTGGTGGCGGCGTCGAGGGTGGTGGCGTCGGTGTTGGCGGCGGCGTTCATGTCGGGCGTCCGGTGGTTCATCGTTCTGTCGTTCCGGTGTGGGCGGCGGTCAGGGCGGCCAGCTGGGCGCCGTAGGTGTCGAGGCCCTCGGCGGGGCCGCCGGGCAGGCCGGTGAGGTTCGGCAGGAGGTCGCCGAAGGCGTTGACCTCGCCGACCACGGCGCGCCGCCAGCCCGTGACGGGCAGGACGTCGACGCCGACCATCGGCGAGCGGGGGAAGCAGGCGGCGGCGCGCTCGGCCGTCTCCAGTAGGGCCGGCCAGGCGGGCCCGGCGGCCTCGCGGGCGAGGTCGAGGCTGCCGCGGGCGCCGCCGAGGTGCAGGTTGGTCATGGGCTGGGCGCTGGTGCGCACCACGGCGTGGGTGGCCCGGCCGGCGATCACGACGATCCGCAGGTCCGCCGAGCGGCCGCCCTGTGAGGCCTTCGGGACCCACTGTTCGACGTGCAGCCCGTCCGGCGCGAGTCCGTCGATGATCGCGGCCACCTCGGGCTCGCCGCGGTAGCGCCGCACGCGCAGCGAGTTGTGCAGTTCGCCGTCGGCGAGTTCGACGGACGTGGTGGCCTGCACCTGGCCGCGCGGGCCGAACTCCAGCGCCACCACCCCCGAGGCGGAGGAGCCGTGCGCGGGCTTGACGAAGACCCGGTGCAGGCCGGCCCCGCGTACGCGCTCGCGCAGGTCGGCCC